>DAOQNB010000050.1:7983-15285 GCA_035335845.1 Acidobacteriota bacterium
GGATTTGTTTTCGGTGGGAAAATGGTTGAAGGGGGGCGGCAGGAGAGGTGGTCAGCACGTTGATGCTCAAGCGGGCCGTATCAGGCCCTGACCGGTTTGGCATCGGGGGTAAAGCATCATTGCCCAACTCAGTTCCTGCCGGTTTTTTTGTACCTGAAACCCACCCACGGGTCAACCGTCAATTCACCGAATTTAAGTAGGCTTGCCGGCCAAACAGTGAGAGATATGTCATTTCGCCTTTTTGAACCACGACCTGCCCGGCAAACAATTTTCCATCAACCGAATGCAGTTCAAGATCGAGAAACCGTTCTTCTTCCATCAGTCGAAATTCTTCTTTTTGAAGTATTTGCAATTCTTCAAGCAATTGTTGCCGGTCCAGGGTTCGTCGTTCAAAAAGTGATTCTTTGAGCGCGGTGACTGATGCTCCCTCAAGCGGTTTGGGCGTCAATTCCCACCCGGTGTGCTGCTCCAGATACATCGCCGACGTGCCATAACAAAAGCAAATCAACCCCATCCAGACTTCGCGGAAGTAGTCGGCAGTCGGTGCAATTTCAACCCCGACCAGCCGGTGATTCAGAAAAAAAGCAGCGCCAATCTGCCCATCCAGGAGTTCAAAGCGGCTCTGGTATTGATTCAAGTAGGCTCGCTTCCGGCTAATGATTTGCTCTAAATGACCTCGGTCTTCAAGATGAAATTGCTGGCACAACTCACGAATGGATGGCCAGAGTTTGCTGTAATTCTGGATCCGACGGCGTTGGAATGCAGCCTCCCGCAACGCCAGCGGAAGGACAAAAAACCATTGTTCACGTTCGGTCAGGTAACCACCCTGAGCCTGTTGCACACAGCAGGCGTCATCAAACATCACTTTCTGACCCGCCGCGATAAATCCTGACCGGCACAGGCAGTGATTTTGGGCATTTTCCTGAATATAGCCCATGTGCAGCGGCACAATCGCCACACCTCGGGCTGCCGGGTTATTCAACTCCAGGTTACCATAACCCTTGACCTGTGAAAGTTTTAGCCCGCTTCGTGGGCCGACGAATTCACCCTGCCGATCCGGTCCGAAAATTGGAATAACCGACAACGGCCCGGAGGTTTGGACCGTGCCAAACCGGTAGTGAGCCAGCGCCAGCGGGTTTTGAATCAATCCAACCGTGTCCATACCATCAACTCCTTATGCCATCGAAAAAGCTCGGTTCGCCAGTGGTCTTTGAGCGTCTCCCAACCTTGATTGCCTCGGGCGAGGCACCACAGGCGTTCAACGAGCGATGGAAATTCCCGTTCGTGCCAGAACTCAAGCGCCGTCAGATTATTTGCCGGGCGACGCAACTGTAAATCGTCAGAATGCGAGAATTTGCTGTGACAAAACACCACCGGCGTGTCACATCCGGCGGCTGGAAGGGCAGCGACGACTGCGGCCAGATCGCCCTGACAGGTGTTTTCATAGCCATCTGAAAGCACCACTACCAGGTCTGGATGGTCAGCCACGGCGTCCAGCACGGCTGTCGCCAGATCAGTTGGGCCGTTGGGAATGGGCGGTTCTCCCTGACCACCAACCGTAATGGTTCGAGTTTGGGAGCCGATGGTGGCCAGCACCCGTTGGAACGCCACAGATTGGGAAATGCAGCAAAACTCCCGGTCGCCATAGCCCCGACTTGATGCCGAAGCATCCAGTACAACCGTCAATCGTCCTGAAAAAACCGGTAACCCGGCGGCAGCCTGTATGACATAAGTCTCGATTGCCTGGACCAGTTCTGGTGTGGTACCGCCGCGATACAGGTGAACCAGTGTGGCCGCAATGTTGCCGCGATTGGTTGGGGTGACGACTCCGGGCAGTGATTCTGTTGGTCGCCAGATTCGCTGGATCAAGGTATGTGCCACCGGATACAGGGTTTGTGCCGTTGGCTGGGCTGATGAGAGATGAAACAGGAATGGCAGAATAGCTTTCACCCGGTCTGGATTGAAAAGAAGTGGGTTGATTGCTCTTGAAGCCCACTCAGTTCCTTCGTGATTGGCCTGTCGGGCAATGGCGCGAATCGTCGCTTTGCCCAGCGCATGCTCCAGACAATCGGCAACGGCTGGACGCCGACAAACGGCTAAATCTTCCAGCCCTGGATGATTGACCACCCACCGCACAATCGCCCGCGAGGTGTGTTTGTGGTTGGCTCGCAACCGCCGCAAAGCCAGAAACACCGTCAGCGTTTGCTCTGGCTCCAGCAGTGCGGTCAGCAGGGCAGCAACCTGTGCGAGTGTTTTCTGGGAATCGTCGGGGATTCCAACCCAGGACCGGCGAAGAATTTCCATCAGAATCCGTGCCTGTTGCCAGCCGGTCACTCCCTGGGCGAGTGCTGCCAGCGCGTAGCCTTCCGGGTCACGATCAAACGTGGAATGGTGTAATTCTTCATCATCCCAGGCGAGCGGTTTTTTCCGATGAAGCGCCAGCGGTGTGGTTTGGGTTCGGAGGTGGTTGAGAAATGAGAACATCATATTTTTTTCGGAGTGCGGCGGCTTGACGCCGCTTTCTATCAAGTCAGTTCAAGGTGAAAAAAATTGACAGTACCGCACCTCTCCGAATAGTGTAAGAGTTCTTTTTACCCCTGACAGTCTCGCCTTGAAAGTGGGCCAGAGTGGAAAAGGTAGCTTGCCTTCTTCATTCCGGTCGGGTGCAACGTGTTACCATGCTTCGACTCGATAAACTGGAAATTCGTGGTTTTAAAAGCTTTTGTGACTTCACTGAAGTCGTTTTTCACGAGGGAATTACCGCTATTGTTGGTCCCAACGGGTGCGGCAAGTCAAACGTGATGGATGCCGTCATCTGGGTGCTTGGTGAACAATCCGCCAAAAACCTGCGCGGCGGCAAAATGGAAGACATCATCTTTAACGGGACGCGTGACCGAAAACCACTTGGAATGGCCGAAGTGTTGCTTACGTTCACCGCCGTGGCCGACATCGAGCCTGACAAAAATCTGGAAGATGACCTTTCAACCGAAGATTTATTGATCCCTGAGATTCCAATCGAAGAAATTGAAGAATCGCTCCAGCAACAGTTTACGGGTGAACCGGATCAGCCGGCAAGTGAAGTTTCTTCGGAAGAAACCTCCCCGGCAAAGACACAACGCCGGGGACCGCGTAAATTTCGAATTCCAACGCTGGTGCAGGGCGAAAAAATCACCATTGGCCGCCGTCTGTACCGCTCAGGTGAAAGCGATTATCTGATCAACGGTCGGACGTGCCGGCTGCGTGACATTCTCGACTTTTTTAGTGGAACGGGCCTGAGCCGTGCCCGCTATGCGATTATCGAACAGGGCCGAATCGGGCAGGTGCTGTCTTCCAAACCGCACGACCGCCGGGCGCTCATCGAGGAAGCCGCCGGGGTGGCCAAATTTAAGGCCAAACGTCACGCGGCAGAAGTCAAACTGGAAAGCACCCGCCAGAACCTCTCTCGGTTGAATGACTTAACCTCTGAAATCGAACGGCAGGTCAACAGTCTCAAACGCCAGGCTTCAAAAGCCCGCCGGTATGTGGCGCTTCGGGATGAAACGCGCGCCGCCTTGCGGGCCTTTTTTATTCGGACCGCCCAGCAACTCAAAGAATCACATCACGCCGTTTCCACCGCCTTTGATGCCTGCACGTCACAGTTAGAACATCTCACGTCGCAAACCCAGCTTCTCACGGCCCAAACCGCTGAAGCCCGGCAGTTTGCGCGTGCGGCTGAAGACCAGTTGACGGGGGCTCGCCAGTACGCGTCAGAAGTCAATTTGGAATGTGACCGTGCCACCAATCTGCGCAAACATTTGTGTGAGCAAATTGAGCAGATGGTGCTCCGTCAGCGCGAACTGGCTTCAGAAGCGACCCGACTGGCCGAACGTCGTCATCTGGTGGTTCATGATTTGGAAGCAAGTCGGTTGAAAAACGAGCAACTGGGGGTTGAATTGAGCGGCGATGAGAAACGGCTTTCCGGGATTGAAGCCCGCTATAAAGCCGAATCGCACAAGCTCCAGGAATCAGAGCGCCAGCAAGAACAGGTCAGATCGCAACTGATTGCCCACATCACCCGGATTGAACGATTGCGCAACCAGGAACAGCAACACCATGACCTGGAAGCCCGACTGATTCGGCAGGCACAAAACCTTGAATCTGAAGGACAACGGGCGATTGAGCGCCATCTGCAGGCGGTTCAGGAACTGGAATCGGCGACTGAAACTCGTGATGCCTTGACCACTCAGATTCAGGGCGTTCGCGAAACCCTGGCGGCACTCAATACAGAAGTCAATCGCGGTACTGAAGCTGTCAAACAGGCTCAAATTGCTCTGACAACTGCCCAGCGCGAGCGCACCAGGGTTGAAGACCGGCTTGGGTCGCTCCGAAATTTGGACGAACACCACGCCTATTACTCAAGCACGGTCAAAACGCTGCTTCACGAAGCCAAAAAAATTCCTGGTCTGCACGTCGTGGGCACCCTGGCTGATTTTCTGAATGTCCCCAGTGCGTATGAAAGCCTGGTCGAAACTGTCCTTGGCGACCGGGTGCAGTCCATTTTGGTGCCGACGATGGACATGGCTGTCAGTGCTGCCACCTGGCTTGAAGGCAACAAAGGTGGGCGGGCGACTTTTCTGGTGACTGGTTTTCAGGGGGCAGAAGGGGATCCGCCAGCCGCGACCAGCCGCAAGAAACGTCTCGCTGACGGTGAGCCTGACGCTGGCAACGGCCTTTCATTCTTGTCGGTGTTGGGGCTTTCATCACAATTCAATACTGTTTTTTCACGGGCTCTGCCGCAACTGGCCGAAGCCCAGATTGCTTCATCACTTGATGAAGCCCTGGATTGGTCCGCCCAGGATCCAACCCGGCTTTTTTTAACGCCGGATGGCGCACAGGTGCTGGGGTGTTCGCTGCTGGTTACGCGAGGTTCGGAAAAGCCTCCGACCAGCGTGCTGGCGCTCAAACGTGAAATTAAGGAACTGACCACCAAAATTGCCGAACTGGACGAAGCCGTGCACCAGCAAACGCTTGTCCTTGAAAAAGTCCAGACCCGCCTGACCGAACACAAAGCTCAGCAACGTGAAACCGACGGCGAATTGCGCGAACTTGAAAACCGTGCCACCGCGGCCAGTGTTGAACTCAAACAACGCCAACGGGATGTGGAACGGGCCGACCAGCATTGCCATGTGGTCGAATCTGAAAAAACACAGCTTGCCAGAGAACGGGCCCAGCTTGCAGAACGACTGGCCCAGACCAAAACCGAACTTGAACAGGCTGAAGTGCGACATAAATCCCTGGAATCTGAATTTGCCGTGGCTCAGGAGAAACTAACTGCCCTCCGGCCACGTGTCGAGCAGATTTCAGAAGAACTGTCGCTCATTCGCGCCGACGTGGCGGCCCGGTTGGAACGTCGTCGGTCGGCGTCGTCTGAACTGCGTCGGTTGGAAAATGAAATTCGCGATGTCGAGCACCGTCAGGGACAGCTTGAACTTGAACAGGTCGAAGCCAGGGGGCGGCTTGAAACTCACAAGCAGCAACTCACCGATTGCGAAGCCCAGATTGTGACGTCAACCACGGCTCAGTTGACCGCCGCTGAAAAGGTGACGAAAGCCGTCATGCGACTGGAAACCCTCCGTAGTCGTGCTGACGAACTCGAAGAAAAGCTCAACCAGTTGCGCAGCCATGAAAAAGCGGTGCGTGAGGCACGCTCCAGTCACGAAATCGAACAGGCCCGGATCATTTCTGAATATGAACATGTGGTCAAAACCTGCCGCAGTGAATTAAGTGAACACCTGGAAGAACTGTTAACGGCAGAAACTGTCCCGGATGCCCGAACACTCGAAGAACTTTCGACTGACCTTGATGACCTGCGTGAAAAAATCGAAGCGCTCGGCCCGGTCAACATGCTGGCCCTCGAAGAACTCGAAGAAGCCACCAAACGGCACGAATTTTTGATTGCCCAGCGGGCCGACGTCATTGACGCCATCGCCACCACCGAGGAAGCCCTCAAGGAAATCCGCAAACGTACCCGCCAGCGCTTTCTTGAAGCCTTTAACCAGATCAATGATCACTTTGCCAAAGTATTTCAGGAATTATTTGGCGGTGGTCGCGGCGAAATGATTTTGATTGATCAGGAAGACGTGCTTGAAAGCGGAATTGACCTGATTGCCCAGCCGCCTGGGAAGCGACTGCAATCGGTGTTGCTCCTTTCCGGGGGCGAAAAAGCAATGGTCGCGCTGGCGCTGGTGCTGGCAATTTTCCGCTATAAACCGAGTCCATTCTGTATTTTAGACGAAGTAGACGCTCCACTTGATGATGCCAACATCGGACGTTTTGCCCAAAAGATCGGTGAAATGAGCCAGCAGACCCAATTTCTGGTCATTACCCACAATAAGCAGACGATGGAATCTGCCCAGTCAATTTATGGTGTGACGATGCCCGAACCGGGTGTTTCCAAATTGATGTCGGTGAAGTTTGAATAGGTGCTTGATGCTTGGTGCTTGGTGTTTAGTGCTTGGTGCTTGGTGCTTGGTGCTTGGTGTTTAGTGCTTGGTGCTTGGTGCTTGGTGCTTAGTGCTTGGTGCTTGGTGCTTGGTGCTTGGTTCTTCGAAGATATTGGTTCCAAAGCACCAAGCACCAAAAATTAAGATCAGGGAGTTTTCTCATGATTTGGCTTCATTGACCTTAAGTAGGCATTAAGTTTAGGCGCTAAACTATCAAGGAGGTCTTTCAATATCTGGGTTTGTGTGTTGGTAAGAAGGTTTCTCCGATAAGCTCTGCGTAACCAATGTTGAGTTTCAGTCAATGATCCGCGAGCAATCCGAGTAAAATATCGTTTTTCAGCTTTTCCTGCCCGTCCAGTGCCTTCTGCAATATTGGCGCCAACGCTATCAATGGCACGAACAAGTTGTGAGCCAATCGTGTTTTTTTCAAATGTTCCCCAAGTCAAAACAATTTTCCAGATTTCATCTGCTAAACGTTCAGAAATTTGATAAACCAGTAATTTCTCAAAATTGGTTCGTTCCATAAAACCCGTTACTCGATTTAATTTTAAATTGAATGATCATGTTAGCTTTGAGTTAGCAATTAGTGTTCCGTAAAGCATCTGATGTTTGGTATTTTGTGTTTAATTCTTAGAGTTAGTGTCCTGGTATTTGGTATTTAGTGCTTTGAAATCAATACCTTCCAAGAACCAAGCACCAAGAACCAAGCACCAAGAACCAAGCACCAAGAACCAAGAACCAAGAACCAAGCACCAAGCACCAAGTACCAAGCACCAAGAACCCGGAGACTTTCCCATGGCCGTTGAAATCACAGGCATTT
>DAOQNB010000051.1:0-15220 GCA_035335845.1 Acidobacteriota bacterium
GTGAAGATGCCGGTTTCCCGCATCTAGACGGAAAGACCCCGTGCACCTTTACTATAACTTGGTAGTGAATCTGGGGATGACATGCGCAGGATAGGTGGGAGGCTTTGAAGCTGGGCTCTTGGGCTCAGCAGAGCCAACGGTGAGATACCACCCTTGTCATCTTCGGCTTCTAACCTACTTCCCTGAATCGGGAAGAGGGACACTACCAGGCGGGTAGTTTGACTGGGGCGGTCGCCTCCTAAATGGTAACGGAGGCTCCCGAAGGTTGGCTCAGGGTGTTTGGAAATCACCTGTAGAGTGTAAAGGCATAAGCCAGCCTGACTGCGAGACAAACAAGTCGAGCAGAGACGAAAGTCGGGCTTAGTGATCCGGCGGCCCCGTATGGGAGGGCCGTCGCTCAAAGGATAAAAGGTACGCCGGGGATAACAGGCTGATCGCCGCCAAGAGTTCACATCGACGCGGCGGTTTGGCACCTCGATGTCGGCTCATCGCATCCTGGGGCTGAAGAAGGTCCCAAGGGTTGGGCTGTTCGCCCATTAAAGCGGTACGTGAGCTGGGTTTAGAACGTCGCGAGACAGTTCGGTCCCTATCTGGTGTGGGCGTAGGAAGTTTGATGGAATCTGACTCTAGTACGAGAGGACCGAGTTGGACCAGCCTCTAGTGTACCTGTTGTCGCGCCAGCGGCATAGCAGGGTAGCTAAGCTGGGTATGGATAAACGCTGAATGCATCTAAGCGTGAAGCCAGACCAGAGATAAGACTTCCCAATCAGGCTCGTGGTAGACTACCACGTTGATAGGCAGGATGTGTAAGCATGGTAACGTGTTTAGCTTACCTGTACTAATGTCCGATCGACTTGACCATAAAATTTACTTTCCACAAGAACCCTTTTGCACAAATTTTTATTTTTTCCGGTGACCATATCGGAGAGGTCACACCCGTTCCCATCCCGAACACGGAAGTTAAGCTCTCTTGAGCCGATGGTACTGCACGGGCAACTGTGTGGGAGAGTAGGTAGTTGCCGGGCCTATGAGGCGGTAAGAGTATAAAAATACTCTTACCGCCTCATCTCATTTTGGCAAAGAAATAATTTCATATATTGTATCGGGATTTTTTTTCAAGGGACTCAAGCACACACCATTGACTGAGTTCTGAGAGGATCAACTTTGGATTACTGCTGTTACCTTCAGGAATAAGGCTACTCTAGAGCAAATTTCCTATAACACCTGATCGATCCTGAACATAAGGACTCTGGCCTGAGAGAACTTGAACTGGAGATGGTATAATCCATCTGCCGATTCAGACGAGGCATCAAGCGGATCTTTTGCTATTGGAGTAACAAAAAGGAGGGGCAGTAGTGCCCCTCCTTTTCTAGTTCAACTCAAGGTATTTCATTGATTGGAAATCAAATTACCGGTCTGGAGCTATGGCAATAGCCCAGCTACTGCAAGATCTTTATGCCTCGACCAGTCCATAGTTTCCATCTTTGCGCTTAAATAAAACACAGACCCGGTTATTTTCTGAATTTGTGAAAATAAAGAAGTCCTCGCCTGACGCAAGCAGGGACTCAACGGCTTCTTCTGAGTTCATTGGCTTTACGTCTCCTTCAATCAACACAATTCGTGGATGATTTCGTTCAGATGGTGAAGACGAGCCTGCCGCAGCCCGGTCGTTTTCTTCTTCTAGTTTCTTTCGCACGACCCGTTTTTTCGAGTCCCATTTTTCTTTTATTTTCTGCGCTCGTCGTTCCATCTTTTCGACCACTTGATTAATTGCTAAATACATATCATTGGTCGTTGCCACTGCACTTAAAGACTGGTTCTGCCAGTCAATAAGAAGTTCTGCCCGGTGTCGATACTTTTCAACTTCTAAGACAAAGTGGGCTGAATTGATTTCTTTACTTCCTAAGAGTTTACTGATTTTTTTGAGTTGTTCGCGGGCGTGCTTTTTAATAGCTGGAGTGACAGTAAAGTGCCTTCCTGTAAAATCTACTTTCATTTTTTTTCCTCTCTTTTCGAAGTTTAGCCAGGAAGTAATTTCCAGGAAAATCTAGTTAAATGATAATTCGCCTTTCTCGAGATCCCGGAATTGACATTTGATCACGGTATTTAGCGACGGTTCGACGAGATAATTTAACCCCTTCTTTCGCAAGTCGGTGCATGATTTCATCATCAGTTAGAGGGTGGTGGGTGTCTTCATTTTCAATCATCTTCTTTATTTGGAGCTTGAGCAACTGGGTGGATACTTCTTCACCTTGATCATTGGTCATTCCATCTGTGAAGAAGCGACGAAGTTCAATGACACCTTGAGGTGTGTGTGCATATTTGCGATTGACAACTCGACTAACGGTTGAAAGATGAATCCCAATCAGTTCAGCTAAATCTTTCAACATCATGGGCTTGAGGTATTCAACTCCACCATCAAGAAAGGCCCTTTGTCGTTCGACAATAGCTTGACAAACTTTATAGATGGTTTGTCGCCGGTGTTCGATATTTTTCAGCAGATCGACTGCCGAGCGAAAGCATTCTCTCACATATTCCCGTTCTTCTTTCGACGCCTGGTTTGATTCGAGGAGCCGGCGATAATGGGAATTGATGCGAAGCTGTGGAATTCCATCATCATTGAAATGGATGTAATACTCGTCGTCGATCTTTTCAATAAAGATTTCAGGTTGGATTGGGTACGCTTCATCGTGAGCAAATTGCCTTCCGGGATAGGGCTCTAACTTTACAATCAGCGTAACTGCCTTGGCGATTTCGTCAATTGAAACTCCTAATTCTTTTGCCAGGTCCGGCCACCGGTATTGTTGTAATCGGTTAAAGTGGTGCTGAACCAGTTGAGTTGCCAGGTGGTTGGCAAATCCTTTCAGTTCAAGCTGGATCAGAAAACAATCAAGAACATTTGTTGATCCAACACCAACTGGATCAAGTGATTGGACCAGGCGTTTGGCTTTCTCCACCACGGTCATTGACCAGGGACCCAAAGCCGCAATTTCTTCAAGTGGGTCAGCCAGATGCCCGTTTGTATTGAGACTACCGATAATCGCTTCGGCTGCAGCCCTGATCTCCTCAGGTGTTCGAGTGAGATTTAATTGCCAGAGGAGATGCTCGGCCAGTGTTGGTTTTTTTGTCAGTAAATTTTCAAAAGATGGCTGGTCGGAATCTTCGTGCTCAAATGTTTTGTATCCTGGATCTAGATAGTTTTCAAACTCAGCACCAAAGTCAATTTCTTGAAATGGATCAGGATTGACTTCAGGCTCCTGGACGTTGTTGATTTCATCAATCTGGGGTTCAGGGGCTGTATTTGGCATTTCAGCGGCATACAACGAAACTGATTCAGACTGATAGTCAAGTGGAAAATCCAGGGTGGGGTCTGTCGCCTGTGGTGCCCCATCAATTGGTCGTTCGCCAAACGCCAGTTGCTCATCAGTTACGGTTAGCCCTTCGGCTGGCTCGTTTGGGAGTACTTCCTCTAAAACCGGATTTGCCACCATTTCAGTCGATACCATGTCGCTCAATTCAAGTGACGTCATGCTTAACATTTCAATGCGCTGTCGCATTTGAGGAGTTAAGACCAATCCAAGTCGTTGTTCGTTTTTGGGAGCAAGAATCGGCTTAATAGACATAGGACATCTTCACTTGATCAAAAAAATGGAAAAGCAGATTAATGAAAGGGAGGTGCTTGAGGGAGGCTACATTCTAAAATTTTCGCCTAGATAAATCTTACGCACCTCTTCATCTGATGTCAGGCTCTGGGGGGTTCCAGATCGGAATATTTTGCCCTCGCTTATTATATAGGCCCGGTCAGTAATTGCTAGAGTTTCGCGAACATTGTGGTCAGTAATCAGAACTCCAATATTGCGAGCCTTCAGCCGGGAGATGATATTTTGAATTTCAACGACTGCTTTGGGGTCAATTCCGGCAAACGGTTCATCCAGCAATATAAATTTGGGTTCAATGACAAGGCAACGGGCAATTTCAGCTCGTCTACGTTCGCCTCCAGAAAGGGCATATCCAGGTGTATGCCGGACATGGGCTATATCAAGCTCACTGAGAAGTGATTCCAGGATTTCAGCGCGGATTTGACCAGGAACACGCAGTGTTTCAAGAATGGCCAGGATATTTTTTTCGACGGTTAGTTTCCGGAAAATGGATGGTTCTTGGGGGAGATAACTGATGCCTTTCCGTGCTCGAAGATACATTGGCAGGGAGGTGATTGCCTGATCACCTAGTGTAATCACCCCTTTATCTGGCTGCTCAAGGCCTACGATCATGTAGAAAGTCGTTGTTTTTCCAGCTCCATTTGGACCCAGCAATCCCACGACTTCGCCCTGCTGAATATGGATTGAAACGTCGCGGACAACTTCACGTCCCCGATACGCTTTATTTAATCCTTCTACACGAAGGGAATCGCCAGGTGTGGGCTGATCGGTATGCTGAGTTGGAGTTTGATTTGAAGAATCGGAGGAAGTTGCGTTAGATGATGTTTTGTGATGAGTATCTGACACAAGGCCCACTTCAATCTGACTATTTGCTGATTTTGTGAGTTGTACGGATTCGTTGGGTTTGTCGTTGATCGGTGGCTAACACACTACCATCCGACCTTAAGAAAGTCAATCGAGGTCCTGTTGTCGTACCCTGTGCCGAATCTTCAACCCTAGCCATATTACCAACTAAGACAAATTTGTCATCTGATGCCGTGTATTCTGCTTGATCACCAGTCCCACGACGTTGAGGTTGGGTGAGAACTACTTTTCCTTGGGCAATGAGGTGTTCCACCTGGTTAGTTGTCGCCGCAAGATAAATATCCGTACTATCGGCGCTCAGGGTATCTTCTCCCTGGATCAGGCGGCTATTCCGCTCATAACGCGCCTGACGTTTTGAGTCGTTATAAGAAAAGAACTCACTGCTCCCAAAAATTGGGATCACCTGTTTTTGTCCCTTTGGATTCGTTCGTTCCATCTGGTAAAGAGCGGATGACACATGTCCAGTTGCTGTCATGCGTTTCTCGGTTTGAAAAAGCTCAATGACATCACCTCGAATAAAATTATCATCCTGCCAGGCCCGCGCTTCACCCTGGTAGGTTGCCTTCCCGGTTTGTGTGTTTACACGGGCTTGTTGTGCCGTTAAAAAAACTGGCGACTTTGTTTTCCCAAATGGTGTCGCTCGGCCAGTACTTTCCTGGCTATAGTAGGTTGTGCGCACATTTCCACGGGCTTCATGTTCTGGAATTAAATTTGATAGATCAATTTCCTGGGCCTCTGTGCGAGCAAGATCATCCCAAACCGCAGGTCGGTTTCCACGTAAATAAACCATTTCCTTCGATTTGAGGTAGGTTGCGTTTTGTGCCCGGGCCTGTTTCTTGCCTTCTTCAAACTGGAAATTTCCTTCCTGTTCGACAGATGTAATATCGCTTGCAATCCGGTCAAATTGAACGGTTGCCCGGTCACTATGACTGGAACGCTTGAGTCGCCTGGTATTTGGCTCCAGCGGGGTAATTGCGAGCTGAACACCACCTTCAGCTATAAAAGTCCGTATCAGGTTTCCTGTTTCAAAAAACTGAGCTTTCATTTCAGGTGATTGGAGTTGTTTTTGATCAGCCTGTGGTGTGGTAACTGACGGCAAAATGGTTAAGATCGCATTTCCTTTGGCGGTGGCGCTTTCTGCAAAATGGCCATCCGGGTACATGCGCATCTCGATTTGGTTGGCGGTCAGTGTCTTTTGAGCCGGTTGAGGGTCTTGAGGGGAAACGGGCGGTGCTGCCAGTACCAAACGTGCATTTCCAGTACTGATAAATTGCTGTAACGCATTGACTTCATTTACTTTGGCAAATGAAACCTCAATTCGGTCACCAGTTACTTCACGTGGAGCTGGTCCTTCAAATGATTTTACTACCGGGTTGCCCGTAGCAAGTGCTGACTGGACATCCCCGTCGCTGGTAAAGGTAATATCCATATCCTGGGACTCAACTTGCCCCTGTTTTTCGGCTGATTTCAGAAATGATCTGGCTCGGGTTTCAAGTTTCTGAATCCGTTGATTATCATCCAAAAATGCGGTCATTTTATCTGCCCGGAGTTCATTACCGCCCTGCAGGATAATGGCATTCCCGGTCAGGTAAACCTGCTTTTCAGGTTTCCAGTATTCAGCGTGGTCTCCAGTGATGGTCGTTGGTATTTCGGCGGTGAGCGCCGGAGATGTTGAGGCCGGTTTGGAAGCCGTAGACGGCTGATTGCCGGTTTCTTGTACACGGTTGGCTTTTTTGTCCTTTTTATCTTTTTTATCCTTTTTATTTTTTTTGTCCTTTTTGTCTTTTTTATCCTGATCTGGTGCTGACTGAGGTGGGGAAGCGGCTGAAGCGGTTGTTGACGGAACTGGCGATGCCGGAGCCGTTGATTCGGGGGCGATCGTAATTTTGACCTGCTGGTTCATCACAAAGCGACCTGCCGTGGAGTCGAGTTTGGCGCCGACACAGGTTCCGGTGATATTTCTGCGGGTAAAGGTTACTGGGGCTTCAGTTGAGGTCACATTGGCTGCCTGGTCATACTTCATTTCGTTCGTTCGAACCACCAGTTCATCGGTCGTTACGACCAGGACATCTTTTTTAAAAACGGCTACCTGGGCCTGGCTATCATAGTCTGCTGTTTTTGATGTTAACACCCCAAGCGGCTTTCCATCCTGGCCAAATGTTTCTAATTTCACTTCTTCCAGTTGATGTTGCCCATTGGTAAAGGCGGTATCTTTTGCCGCCGTCAAAATGAGCCGATCAACATTTTGGTCTCGATGGACATACCGAAAATCATTTGAGACACCAACAAGCTGCACCGACAGATCAGTTGGTTTTTTAGGACGCAGCGGGTTATTTCTGGAGCTGAGTTGGATGGCCAGGTAGACCACGACTCCAAGAAAGGCAGCCAGTGACAGGTATTTAAAGAGTTTGGGGAACGAAAACGACATAAACTTTGACCTTTAGGCCCAGGCAAAACAGAAGCTGAGTTTCAAAAATGTATCCATTTGATTGATCAATCGGAGGTAATCGTTGTGTTATGTTCCCGCAGTAAGTCCAGCGGAAGATGACCCAGCAATTCTTTTCCTTTTCCCACGCAGAGCGTGTGCTGCATGGCAACGCGAACATAGGCTTTGGCTCGCTTTACAGCTTCGACGATAGTGAAGCCACTCCCTAACAGTGAGGCCAGGGCGGCAGATAGAGTGCATCCTGTCCCATGGGTATAGACTTCAAGCCGCGTTCCCGGAAAATAATGGAACTGCTCGCCATCAAAGAGGACATCCATGGCTTCAGTCATCAGGTGTCCACCTTTCATCAGAACATAGCGGGGACCATAGGTATAAAGTTCACGGGCCGCATCTTCCATTTGAGACAGTGTTTCAACGGTTCGCCCAGTCAGTGTGGCGGCTTCGGGAAGGTTCGGAGTAATCACTGTTGCCAGTGGGAGAAGTCGTTTGCGAATGACATCGATTGCTTCAAGGTCAAACAACAGGTGACCACTGCTGGCGACCAGTACTGGATCAACCACCACCGGGCTTGTCCAGTGGCGATGGAACCAGTCGGCAATCGCTTCCGCAATCGCCCCGGTTCCAAGCATGCCCGTTTTGACTCCTGCCAGCACCAGATCTTCGTGTAGTGCATCCAGTTGCGCAACCACTGCTTCGGGGGTGAGTGGGTAAAAACTTTTGACGCCAACTGTATTTTGGGCTGTTGCAGCGGTTAAGACTCCCACACCATGATGTCCGTGAGCTGCAATTGTTTTAAGGTCTGCCAGCAGTCCGGCTCCCCCGGCAGGGTCAAGTCCTGCAATTGATAAGATAGTTTTCATAGCGCCTTCAAATAAGAAATAAGATCGCAAAATTCAGTGGGCCCTCGGAGTGCGGCCTGGGCAAAAAGCCGGATTCCCGCCACACCTATCGCTCCAGTTTGTTTGAGCTCAGCCGCATTGTCTACGGTTATCCCTCCCAACGCAAATACTGGCACTGGTGAAGTATGAATGATTTGCGTCAATGGCTCTAGTCCAAGCCGAGGTTTTCCTGGAGTTTCAAAGACTGGCCCGCACACAGCAAAGCTGGCACCAGGTGACGTGCGGTGAAGTTCGGCTGCCGTGTGTGTTGAAATGCCAATTGTCAACTCTGCCGGAGCCCAGGTACGAATCTGAGTTGCCAGGAGCGAGGTTGTTGTCAAATGAACGCCGTTGGCACCCGATGCAAGAGCAATATCAACCCGATCATTGATCAGCAATTGGGTATCAGTATGATGAAAAAGTGTGGCCAGTTCCCTGGCTACTTCAAAGCAGATTCGAGAGGGAAGGTCTTTTTCTCGTAACTGAAAAAAATCTACGCTCATCCTTGCCGCTTGTTCTCCGAGGGCAATAAGTCGTTTTCTGGCTTGATCTTCAGAAAAAGTTTCGGTTGGTGCAAATAAGATCCGGCGGTTAGAAATGAGATAGACTTGCATCGTGATTTACGTTTAGGACACCGGTGCTATGTTCTAAAATCAGGACCTGGCACGTCCTGGTATCAGGGGAGGTTGTGATGTTGTGAGTGAGGGGAAGCACAAAAAATCAGTTTTCTCTCGCACCCTGGATTGGGGGGAGGGCAGGGAGATTTCTATTTGAGGGTGAGGGAGGTCTTGAACCGGTTTTTTATTTTTTGGCTGGCGCCGATTGCAGAATGGTATCAACTGTTTGGCGAAAGTGAAGGATTTCAAGAAACCCCATTACAACATTGATAATCCCCAGCCCAGTAACGGCCCCACGGACATATCCACTTTGCATATATTGGAGGAACACATCAGAGTGGAAGTAGCTGGTCAGATAAAACAAAAAAAAGTTCTCATTCCAATATGAAGACCAGGGAAGAATGATCAATAACGCCCCGATTTCAAAGCAGATAAGAATATAAAAAACAACAGTGAGCTTAGCAGACACAGGTAATTGATGGGCGCAATGGCAGGGAATTCACACGTGAAAGCCAGGTCTGACAAGACCTGGTGTGGAAAGCTTCGTCCCCGCTATTTTCGAAGCTTTTCTTTAATTTCCTTAATTTTTTCTCCGACATCACGATAGTTGATGTCGATGGCATACACGATTTCAAATAACTCCAGCGCGCTTTCCAGTTTGCCTTGCATTTCGTGGGCTAACCCAAGGTCAAATCGCATGGCCTGGTACTCGTCTTCACTTCGGCCAGGAGCATCTAACCCACGTTTAAACCAAACCGCCGCCGGCGGATACATGGCTTTGCTCATAAAGCACAGCCCAAGCATATTGCAGGATTGGAAATAATGCCCGTCAGGAGCGTGTGGGTCGGTTGCCTTAATAGCCGCCTGAAATTCTTCGACTGCTTCGTCAAAGAGTTCCATATCTTTATAGGCCAACCCCAAATTGTAATGGGTTTCAAAGTCAGGTGCTTCTTCAGCTTCTTCCTGTTCAATACTATGTTTAAATTCGTCGAAAATATCTTGAAGGCCAGATTCTTCGAGCCCTCGAAACATTCCCTGGGCCACAGGGGCGGGTGCCGCGATAGATGGCGGCGGCGGCGGCGGAACTGAAGCCTGATGATGGGCCCCGGTAATCCGGTTGACCATTTCCAAATCGTCAATGCCATCCAGGCTGTCACCAATGTCGGTAATCAGGCTTTCAATCAACGAATCAACCGAAGGTGGACCCGCCATCATCGCCGAGGTCATATCATAAGCTGGCGGCGGCGGCGTGACAGCCGGTGCCCCAAATAAATTTGGTCCGGGCGGAGGAGGTTGAAACTCCATTGGTGGCGGTGCCGCAACTGGAGGTTGAAAGGTACTGATTGGTGGCGGTGCCGCAACTGGAGGTTGAAAGGTACTGATTGGTGGCGGTGCCGCAACTGGAGGTTGAAAAGTACTGATTGGTGGCGGTGCCGCAACTGGAGGTTGAAACTCCATTGGTGGTGGGGCCGCAACCGGAGGCTGAAAGGCACTGATTGGTGGGGCTGGTGGTGGGATCTCGCCTGGATATGAGCCGCCAGTCATAAATCCACCTGACCCTGAGAAATTGGAAAATGGCGGTGGGCTTGAAACTGGTCCGGCTGTAATGGGAGGTGGGGCGCCAAATCCGCCAAATCCGCCAAAATCATACTCAGCAGGCGGAGGTGGAGCCACGGCTGATGGTCCGGCTGACATGGCGCCTGAAAAATCAAACGACGATACTGGCGGAGCTGGGGGCAATCCCCCAAGCGGAGGTGCTGGGGCCAGTTTGGCCATCCGAGACTGAATTTCAGGATGATTTGGGAATTGAGCGTTGAGTCGGTTGAGTGTATCGGCAGCTAAGTCGGTAAACCCCTGACTGAGATAAAAGTCCACCCCTTCCAGTTCTTCACGCAATGTATCCTGAACGTGTGAGGTGTCAGTCAATGGAGCAAAGCTGAGGTCTCCAGGTGGTGGCGCCACGTGGTGTGGTGCTCCAGAATAAAAATGATCTTCAAAAACTGGTGGCGGCGGTGGCGGCGGGGATGGTGGCGCATACGAATTAAAGCTGCCGCTGATGCCTCCATCAAAGCCGCCACTGATATCAATTTCAATAGCATCTTCTGGTGCTTGATGTGTTGCTGGTGGCTGAGGTATTCCTGGGGTCGCATTTGGATTCAGCGAAAAGGCTTCCGTGAGCATTTTTTGAGCCTGAGCTGAATTTCCTGCCGCATCATAAATATGAGCCAGGGCCAGGCACTGTTCTGCTGCTTCAGTGGTTAACCCGCCACTCAGATAAATATCCCTCAGCTTCAGCCGTGCTTCAAAGTGATGTGGATCTATCGAGATGACTTCGCGCAGAATTTCGGCGGCGCGGTCTGCATAGCCTCGACTGGCATATCGCTCAGCATCCATCAATAACTTTTGGATATCTGGTCCAGTCGAAACGGGTGGAACCGTCGCAAATAAATTGGGACTCCCTGCACCCCGATCAGGCGTTGAGAATTGACTTCCAGAAACAAACCCACTGAACCCCGTTGGCCCTTCCTGGACTGGGAACGTCGGTGGTGGTGGGGCCCCAAATCCGCCAAATCCCTGGGATGGCAATTCGGCTGGTGAAAAACCTGAATCTGCTGAAAACCCGGTACCAGAGGTAAACCCGGTGCCAGAGGTCAGCCCCGTGAATCCCTGATTGCTGTCGGGGTATAAGTCAGTACCAAATTTGAAATCGGCTGTGCTTCCGATTCCAGGACCAAGTTTGGGGGTAAGCGAACTGGATGGGCCTGTGTCACGATCAACCAGCGTTGGTTTGATGGCTGTGCTCAGCCCAAGCGCTTCCAGTCGTCGGCGATGGGAAGAATCATTTGGCTCAAGCTCAACCAGTTGGCGGAGTGCTTCGCCTGCTGTGTCTCGATCTTGATGATGGAGTGCGGCCTCAACCAATCCGGTGAGTGCATTACTGAGGTTATTGTCCTCACCCATCCGGGTGTAAATCGCTTTGAGACACCGATAGGTTGGGATGTGATAGGGGTCGAGTTCAATAATGGCATCCAGCAAATCAATCGCTTTTGATTCCTGCCGCCGGGTAATAACGGTATCAAGGCAGGCATTGACCGTATCTACGGCCCGGTTGAATTGTCCTTGATCAGCAAATTTTCGACCAAGCTGGAGCAGGTATTCAAATCGAGTCTTATCAATGTCGTGAAGCCGGAGAAAAGCTTTTTCAGCATCATCGAGCATTTCCGCACTCAAATAGGTGCGGCCCATCAAGGTAACCAGATCCGGATCATTCGGGTTGTTGTCAATGACCCGATTCAACATTGAGATAGCACGTTGCGGGTCTCCCAACTGGATGAAGATATTGGCCAGGGAACTCAGTGCTGGTTTGCTTGATGGATCAACTCCCAGCGCTTTCAGATAACACTGCTGGCTTTCTTCCAGATTTCCTTTACGCTGCAGTTGCGACCCGGCTGCAATGTAGGCTTCGTGAGCCTTGTCATTCATGCGTTCGCTCTGGTATCGCTCAGCCAGTTTGAGACGCACTGACACGTTTTCGGGATCCAAATCAGCGATTTTGCGCAGGACATCAAGCGCCTGTTGTGTGCGACCGGCCCGCGTATAGGCATCAGCCACTTCCATATACTGTTTGCGGGCATCAACAATTAACCCTTGTTTGGCATACAGTTCAGCCAATTTATAAGCAATTTCAGGGTTATTTGGCGCCAGCTTGTAAATCTTCTTGTACATGGCGATGGCTTTGAGGGTAAAGCCATTTTTGCTGTAGTTTTCACCAATCTTGGTAAAGTAGAGAATGGCCTCATCAATCCGCCCGTCGCGAACACACAGATCGCCCAGCGTATTGAGCAACATAATGTCGCTGGGGTTAGCTGCAACCAGGTTACTGTATTCTTTAATTGCAGCCGCAATTTTCCCTTGCTGAACGAGTTTTTCGGCTCTTTTTAAATCGTTAGCTTTGCTAAAGGACATGGCGCTTCTCCCGCAGCAGTGGGACAGAGATGGTCGAGGTGGAGGTCGAAGACCGGAATGGCAAGCTAGCACACTGGTAGGGCGTTGTCAACCGCATTGCCAGTGTGTAAACCCCTGGGAAATTACACTCTATAAAGCAGTTAGGGGAAATCCAATCGCATTGAGTTGGATTTCAAAGGGATGGTTCAACCGGTGATAATAATCCAAAATCGGCCTCTTTTTTGACCACCCCACGGAAACTTAAACGATGAATTACACAGGGGCCGAGTTTCTCAAGTGCGGCTTGATGCTCGGCAGTCCCATAGCCTTTATGCCGTGCAAAGCCATACCCCGGATATTGTGTGTCAAAAGCCGTCATCAACTGATCGCGATATACTTTTGCCACAATTGAAGCGGCGGCAATTGACACTGATTGAGCATCTCCGCGAATGATTGACTGCCTTGGGATCTTCACCTTGGGAAGATGTACGGCGTCAATCAGAAGAAAGTCTGGCGTGGGAGCAAGTTGTTCAATGGCCTGCATCATGGCTCGACGTGTTGCTTCAAGGATATTGAACGTGTCAATTTCAGTTGCTGATTGAGTTCCAAATGCCAGGCTGAGTGCCGATTGTGTAATTAACTCTGCCAGATACGTGCGCTGAGGTGCCGATAGTTTTTTCGAGTCATTGAGTCCGGTCGGAATGTTTTCTGGGTCCAGGATGACTGCCGCTGTAATCACCGGACCTGCCCAGGCACCACGACCAACTTCATCCACTCCAGCCAGACGTGTGTACCCTTGTGCCCAAAAAATCTTTTCCCAGTGGCTGGTACAGGTTTCCGACTCTGGGGAGTCAGGAGGTTGTACGTGCAGAGAAGTGGCTTCTTCAACCTCAAACAAGTTTTTCTGCTGCATATATGCCACCTGAATGAAACATGGCCAGGCCATTGAGACTTCATTAAAATAGGGTTCTTCAAGATGTTCCCAGGGTTTGATCAATAAATTTCCAAAATAAGAAACCACAAAAACCAGAGAGAACTCCCAAATTCTTCAATGATGTCTGAGATTTCAATAGGCGACAAACCAGGGAAACATTGATCTGAAAGACAAGCCGGGAGCGATTCCAAAATACGTGTTTAGAGGAGATCTTGAGAGGCTTCGGTTTCCCCATATTTTCCAAGAACGAGGAACCAATCCCCACGCGCTCATCTCTGGTCGGTTGACTTCCGATGCTGCCAGCAATAGCCTTGGGTGCCTCTGACTTTACGACGGCAGGGCCTCCCGCTTTTGGTTTTCGCTCCACAAACATGAGACTCATCTGCGGGTTGAGAAGAATGGATGCTGTCGCGGGGGGCTTGAGCGGTAGAGTTGGTATTCGCCTGGGGCAAGGTCTGGTTGCTTGATCCGGTTGTCAATTGTGGAAACTGTACCGGTTGAGGGGTTGAGTTTTGCCAGAGCACAATCCCGAGTCCAGCCAGAAACCCCACCCAGCCTCCAACCAACCAAGGATACCAGAAGGAAAATGAAAGAGATACCCCACAATTATGACACCTCTGTCTGTGAAAAAGGTGATGCCTCCACAATCCAGGTTGACGGGGTTGTTTTTGAATCAAAGCACCACAGCCAAAGCAAAATCTGGGTTGTACCGTCCGCATAGACACCCATTCCTGATATGGCTTCAAGGCGGTAATCCATGAGCCGGTTGCCTTAAGATGAGATTGACCATAGGTTTTCGCAGAAAACCTCGACCTAAACTGCCTGTGCAAGCCATATGCCAGTTTCAAGTTTTCACAGAACGTTTAAAGTAACTCCTTCAAAAGAAAACAGTTCATTCTGTTCTTTTAGTTTTTGAACTTGAACCTGCTCTCAAACAAGCAGAACTCAATTCAAATCCTGTCCATTCTGGACGACCCTGTCACTGGAGAAAAGAAAATGACAAAGCCGTTTACCGTTGCTACCTGGAATGTAAATTCAATTCGTTCGCGTTTAACACACGTGATTGACTGGTTACGGGCCCATTCGCCAGATGTGTTGTGTCTGCAGGAAACCAAAGTTCAGGATACTGAATTTCCCGTTGAACCGTTTGAAGAAGCAGGCTATATCGCGACGTTTTACGGGCAGAAATCCTATAACGGTGTGGCGATGCTTTCCCTGGATGAACCTGAAGCGGTGCAACGGGGGTTCCCCAACGAGCCAGCCGATGCTCAACGACGACTCCTGGCAGCCACATTTGATGGCATCCGACTGGTCAACGTGTACATTCCCAATGGTGGCGAATCACCAAAAGATCCGAAATTCACTTATAAAATGCAGTTTTTAGAGCAGTTAGAGACATATCTTACCACGATGTATACTCCACAAACCCCACTCCTGGTATGTGGTGATTTCAATATTGCTCCGGGAGATTTAGACCTTTTTGAACCAGACAAGTACCGCGAATCGGTGATGTTTCATTCGCGGGAACATGCGTTTTTAAACCGATGGGAAACCTGGGGATTGGTTGATCTGGTGCGACAACAGCACCCTGATCAGCCAGAACTCTATACCTGGTGGGATTATCGAACGACGGCTTTTCCACGCAATCGTGGCTGGCGCATTGACCATATCTGGGTCACGCCACCACTGGTGGAGCGGTGTGCTTTAACACGGATTGATCGTGACGAACGAGGGAAAGATAAACCTTCTGACCATGTGCCAGTGGTGGCTGGGTTTCATCGGGAATAGGCGTGGAGTTGGAGAAGATGGGGCTGAAGAAGTCGGGCTGAAGAAGTTGGGCTGAAGAAGTCGGGCTGAAGAAGTTGGGCTGAAGAAGT
>DAOQNB010000052.1:0-3488 GCA_035335845.1 Acidobacteriota bacterium
TACTATGTACTTACCACAGTGTTACGCAACATCGCAAGCAAAAATTCGGACGGCAGTCATCCCCGCGATTAATCGCGGGTTTTCTGCCGGTAATCTATAAACCAGGATGAGGGCCTGCCATCTTGAGAGCCTCACAGGTTGCCAGAATGAGGGTTGCCACCGGAAGCGGTCCTTTTCTGTGTTCGGAAAAGATTTTTTCAGACGGAGTGAGTTTTCGGCTGAGAACTCTCTCAATTGGAAATTTTTGAGTGAATAAACCGAGATTCTGGTTCCCATTGATTGCCAGTACCTGCCCTGATGGCTCTCGCTGAAGGCGAAAGGCGCCCTGGAAGAGACCAACTGGCGAGCATAACCCAATTTCGCTCTCCTGGGTCAAAAACAGAAGATAGTCCTGGCCAATTTCATAGGTCGGCATCGAGTACAGCACGGATTGCCCTCTGATACCAGTCAGAGAACTGAGCTGTTTAAAGTGGAGCGTCTGGTGTTTTTGACCTTTGAGTGTTTGCTCAATCTGAAAAACATATTCTGTGATACGAGCGGTTCCTGGGAACCTGAGCCGGCTGGCGGTCTCGTGGGAAAGCGTCTGGGGCGAGGCACTCAGGCATCGTCCGATGACAATCTTTCCGGCAGCCGTTGCCATTTGATCAAGTGAAACCGGAGCAATTGTCTCAACCAGGGTGTGAGCCAAACCTGGAACCGATCCAGCCAAAACGGGGCGAGTTCCCCCTGAAAAACACCAGACCAGAATCAATACCAGACATTTGAGTTTTTGAATTCCAGCCAGTTTTTTCTTAAGAAGAGAGGTCATATACATCATCATTGCCTTTTCAAAAAAAAAGAGTTATTACGCAAAAACACAAAAGAGCAAAAATTGATCCATTTGAAAATAAAAGGAGTTATCATCGCATAAACATCCACCAAAAATTCATCTCAACCGAAAACCAGTAAATATTTTTTTTCAGTTAATACGTTTCTACCCAATCTCATCCGGGCAAGATGAGCCTTTCCGAACCGATGCGAAGATAGGCGTTGAAACCTGAACTGAACTAAAAATCCTGGGTTGAACTCTACCTCAAAACAGCCACCAAATGCGTTAATTTGCCCGTATAGCGCTTTTTCGCCCTCAAAACATCCATTCACCCCATGCCAGGTAAAAAAATCGCTTAAATCGCCTTTAAACGCCAAACAGGTAACTTCTCCCACGTTGCCCCCAGCTCACAGTGGCTTCAGGTCCCCCACGGTCCTGTCCCGGCACAATTACTCGTCAGCACCTTCCGTGGACAGAATGACCCCCTGCTGGGCACACCAGGAAGCAAACGATTCGGCCTGCTGCGCCGCCAGACTGCGGCCAACCAGCCGGCGCAGGTGATCGCTGAGCACTTCGGCGGACCAGCGTTCATAGATCCGGCGCTTGTCGGAGGCCAGCAACTTTTCCCGCTCCTGGTCGATACGCTGCTTGAGTTCAGTTTTTCTCATCCGCACCAGCAACTCCTCGCCAGTTCGCTCCAGATAGTCAATGTACCCCAGTTCAAGCAACTGGAGGTGCTCAGGGTCGGTGATTTCTTCCAGAGCAGGTGACTCTGGGAATTTGTTGGATTTGGCACTGGATGGAGCAGGGGCAGGCTCTTCACGCTCGCGACCACTCAAGTCGTTGACGATCAAGGTGTAGAGAAACCCACCCGGGTTAATCAGTTTGCGGGTGCGATAGTGCCGGTCAAAAAAACTGATTGATTTTTCAATCGCGTCGAGTTTGCCCTGGGTGAGCATACTTTCCACCAGCCGGCCAGCGACGGTTGGGATCATTCCCCGCTCGGCCAGTTGGCGTTCGAGATGCAGCCCCAGATCGTGATAGGCCCGTTCTTCGGGTGACAGATCGTCTTCCTGCATATCATCCACCGCGCTATAGAGCGGGAGGGCCAGTTGCATAATCCGCTGCCCGAATTTTGGATTTTTGTAAAAGTGCAGGGTTTCCTCGGTCAGCTTCCAGTCAGCCAGGAACTGGCGCTCGACCAGTTCGTCAATGCCTGGTTCCAGGCGCTGCATAATCTGCGAAGTGTAGAGTAAATCCCGCGACATCCCGATGTGTTCAAAGGCCAGTTTGCGGGCGTTGATGACAAAATAATCTCCCCCCCCAAACTTTTTGTCCAGATACCGAAACAACCGCTTGGCAATCGGCGAGGCCAACGTGAAGTAAAATCCGGCGTCCAGCTTTTTGAACATTTTTTCGTTCAGACTCTGCGCCACCCGGTCGCTCCACAGGATGTAACTCTTGGCCTCACCCTTTTTGCCCGAGGTTTCGTCAAAAATCTTGAATTCCTGGATGATACTCATCCCAACGTCCACCAGTTTGTTGGTCTGGCGGTCCACATAGGCGTTTTTGGCCTCGATGCGCACTGCCGCCAGTTTTTTGAGCGAGCTTTCGAGACGCTCGTAGTGTTTGGCGTTCATGGGCCATCCTAACCGACGAATCAGGTCATACCGGCTGAAATACACTTTTTTCGACGCCCCTTGTTCGTGCGACAGCTCCATCAACGCCACGTACACGTCTTCATCCGTGGTACTTGGCAAACCTTCAATCGGGTGAGCCAGCACAGTCCAGGTTCGAGTAATCTCTCGACCGTTGGAGTTGATGTTTTCAGTGAAGGTCAAATAGGAAGTGATTTTCTGAGCACGTTTGTCCAAAACTGCGATTGGAAAAATCGCGAGATTGAATTCGTCTTGTGAGATTCGGATTTGATCAGTGCGTTCAGTTTCTTCAGGCAAATTTTCTGTCGCTTTGGGATGTCGCTTTGGCGTTTTTTTGCGTGGTGGTTCAGTCGCATCAAACAAACCGGTTGTGCCTGACTTGGTGGGTTTTTTGGCCATAATGCTCTGGTTTCCTGGTTTTTTCCCGATCTGGTGGGGAGTTTAGCTGATTTTATGCCACTTCGGAGGATGAATTTCTTGCCTACGCGTGCGCACATGCGCGCATGCGTGATGTATATATAAATATATACATCATTCTTATAGTTATCATCATACAGTTAATGCGGCCACAAGTTGTTGAAAATAAAGGACTTAAGTGGCACTTTTTATGTCAAAGGTCAATAGTCTTTATGTCAAAGGTCAATAGTCTTATGTCAAAGGTCAATAGTTGTTTATGTCAAAGGTCAATAGTCCGTCGTCGTTTTATGCCAAAGGTCAATAGTTGTTTATGTCAAAGGTCAATAGTTGAGAGCTATTTTATGTCAAAGGTCAATAGTTGTTTATGTCAAAGGTCAATAGTTGGCCTCTTTTTTTGGAAAATTTCGCTTATTCTTGTTAATTGTGGTCCTTATTGTGGGGGCCACAACATATTGTGGTTCAGAGCACGAAAAAAAGCGTCTAAATACCGGTTTTTAGCGTGGTTTTTATGTCAAAGGTCAATAGTTTTTATGTCAAAGGTCAATAGTTGTTTATGTCAAAGGTCAATAGTTGTTTATGTCAAAGGTCAATAGTTGTTTATGTCA
>DAOQNB010000052.1:3588-14954 GCA_035335845.1 Acidobacteriota bacterium
CAAAGGTCAATAATTCATCACTTGAACACTGGTATGGTATCAGAAAATCAAATCTGGATAATATCTAAAGCGCTCTTTTCGCTATGCCAGTTGGCCTCCAGATCATGGTTGGAGAAAGAGTTGCTCAAGGTCTCTCCCCTTAATATAAGGATATCCCGCAAAAAAAGAGGCCCTGCTCGTGGAAAAAATACGAAAGCTTAATCGAGTGCTTTTGAAATCGGCGCATCCTGAAGTATCATAGTCCTTTCAATACCAATAAAGCGTCTGTATTCAATCCCCAGTGTCGATTGGCATGGTCTTTTAACCGAAACGGATCCGACTCTCTTTGGCGAGGGAAGCGGCACCCGGGCTTTGATCGATGTCCCAAACCAATGACTCACCTATCTTTCATAAATTCTTTGGATTAAAGGATTTAGATTTCTAAACCAATCGAACCAGGCAACATGAAGCAGCAACATCAAGCCAAATTTACCATCATTTCACCCCACGGCCAGCGAACTGAATACCCGATTACGGCGACACCTGTCTCCATTGGGCGCAATGAACAGAACATGATCGTGCTGTTTGACGAACGGGCATCACGCTTTCATGCCGTCATTGAGCAAAATGGAAGTTCTTTTGTGATTCGGGACGATCTCAGCCGGAACGGGACATTTGTCAACGGGTTGGAACTGCCCCGCAAAGTCAACCGGGTGTTGATTGATGGAGATGAAATTCGGGTTGGGAATTTCCGACTTCAGTTTCATCTGACCCAGACCTCGGCTGCCAATCTCGACTATGACGACCGGCCTATTGCTGAGGGGACGGTGGTATTTAAGAGTGCTGCCGATTTATTAAAGCCTCTGACGACGCTTTCAGGTGATGTTTCACGGCTGGCCAGCGGAGGGTTCCCTTCGGTTCACTCAGGCGGAAAACCCAGTCAGGTTGAGGCTGCGGTCTCACCCTTTACTGTGATTGACCAGTCGTTTACCACTGAGATGGAGATTTTGGCAAAGCGTAGCCGCATCCTGGAGTTTGTTTATGAACTCAACAAGATGCTCAATCGGGTTTTCAAAATTGAGGAAATTTACGAAAAGATTGCCGAGCAGATTTTTAAGATTTCAAATGCCGGTCGAATTATCTTTGCCCAGCCGAATGAAGCAGAAGTGGAAATCAACTGGGGCAAATACCGCGATGAATCGGTGTTAAAGAAATATGACGGCATTCCGGTCAGCCGGACGATTATCCGCCGGGTGATCCGCGACCGGGTCTCGCTCTTGTCGGTTGACCCAATGGCTGACCCAGGACTCAAGCAACACGATACATTTCGCTTAGGCCGGATTCGGTCCGTGATGTGTGTCCCGATGCTTGGCCAGGAAGAAAAGGTATTAGGCGCAATTTATGTGGATCGCCCAGATCCAATCAGTTTTACCAACGAAGATCTCAATTTCTTAACCGCTCTGGCTGCCAATTCAGCCATGGCGGTTGAAAACATCAAAGTTCACGAAAAACTTTTGCATGACGCCGAAGCCCGTCTGGCTTATCAGCGGTTTCTGCCGCCGTTTGTGGTTGAGCAGATTATGGCTGATCCTGACAGTCTGGAGTTGGGGGGCGTCAATCAAATTGTGACTGTGCTGTTTGCTGATATTCGTGGGTTTACAACGCTCTCTGAGCGGAAATCGCCACAGGAAATCGTCAGCCTGTTAAATCGATATTTTGAACGGGCGGCAGCGGCCATTTTCAAATACAACGGAACGCTCGATAAATTTATTGGTGACGGGATTATGGCCCTGTTCGGCGCCCCAAAGCCATCTGACGCCGACGCCGTAAATGCCATTCAGGCCGCAATTGAACTCAAACGGCAGGTCACCGAATTTAATCAGGAACTGGCTGCTGAAAACTCTGATATTCAACTGACAATCGGGATTGGCATTAACACTGGTGAGGTCACGGTTGGGTATATTGGGTCAAAGCTCCGCACGGATTATACGGTGATTGGTGACCCGGTGAATCTGGCGGCTCGATTAGAGTCAAATGCCAAAAACGGCCAGATCTTGATTGGTGAGCAAACCTATGTGGCGGCTCGGGCTTATATGCTTGGGCTACACGACGAGGTGTTAAACAGTAGTCTGGACGGAACCGCCTGGTCTGAATCTGGAGGGCAGAAGTTCGATTTTTCCATGCGACCGATTGGTGGATTGAAAGTAAAAGGCAAAACCAAATCAGTGCAAGTTTACCAGGTTTACTGGGATGGACAGCCGCCAGAGTCGAAATTGGAGCCGATCTCCCCGCCACCGCAAAGTAGCCCCGATCCCAAAAATGCCGAGGCTGGGGCGGAACGCCGTAAAGAACCACGCATTTTCCTGGCGATTAAGCTTCAGATCCGGGGGGCCGGCATTGATGGCCGCCCATTTGAAGAGGTGTGTGTGACCGAAGATGTAAGTGTCTCGGGCGCCTGCCTGTCCCTGGTCCATGAAGTGAGGGTGGGCGACCAGTTATTGATTCGCGGGATTGATAGTGTGTTTCAATCCCAGGCTGAAGTTCGGTCGGTGAAATTTGCCCGCAACCATTACCGGACTGGCATTCAATTTATTTCCAATTATCCGGTCTGGCAATTAAAATAAAATGTTTAATTGCCTTAGTGGGTAAAAATGCAAAAACTTAAAGATGTTTCAATGCTGAAACGTCAATTCCATCGAAAAAAGGGGAGTATCACAACCACATGTTTGAAGGTAAACCACTTACGGGTGATGTTGCAGTTGTGACCGGTGGCGGTACCGGGTTAGGACGCTCAATGGCACTCAGATTTGCTGAGTTAGGCGCCAGGGTCGTGGTCACCAGCCGGGCTTTAGATAATCTCGAATCCGTCGTGAAAGAAATTTCAGAAAAAGGTGGCGAAGCCCACGCGATTGCCTGTGATGTGCGTGATTATGGGCGCGTCGAAGAAGTCGCCGCCGAAGTCGCCGACCGGGTTGGGCCAGCCACGATTCTGGTCAACAATGCCGCGGGCAACTTTTTGGCACCGACTGAAACCCTGTCGGCAAATGCCTTCAACAGCGTGGTTGGCATTGTGCTCAATGGCAGTTTTCATTGTACTTCAGTCTTTGGGAAACAAATGATGGCGGCTGGGAATGGTGGCCGGATCCTCAACATTGTCACCACCTATGCCTGGATGGGGTCAGCCTTTGTGGTTCCCTCAGCCTGTGCCAAAGCCGGTGTGCTGGCCATGACGCGCTCGCTGGCCGTCGAATGGGGGCGATATAAAATCAGAGTCAATGCCATTGCCCCAGGGCCCTTCCCCACGCCTGGGGCCTGGGAAAAATTGATGCCCAGTCCGGAATTTGAAGCCGAGGCCAAGCGCCGCAACCCTTCTCGCCGCTTTGGTGAACACATTGAACTGGCCAATCTGGCTGCGTATCTGGTTTCTCCCTATAGCGATTACATCAATGGTGAATGCGTGGTGATTGATGGTGGCGAATGGCTCATGGGTGGCGAATTTAACCATCTGGCAACGCTGCCACCTGAAATGCTGGCAGCGATGGCTTCAAAAATCCGAAAACCCAAAAAAGATGGATAACTGATATCAACCACACGGAGGTGCTGGCCGCCAACCAGAACGCATTTTGTTGAAGACTGGTTTATCCCAAACCGGACAGCACCAATCCAACCAGCCGGAAGCACGTTCATTGTTTCCGAAACAGGTAGTAATCATTCAACTTAAACACATTCCTGGGACAAGGGGAAAATAAGAAAAACTTATGAAATACAACGTTGGTGGCGAAGTCGATACTTATTGCGGAAAGTGCAAACTTGAGCGGACTCACAAAATTGTGGCGGTTGATCCAGATGGTTCAATTGTAAAAGTCGTCTGTGCAACCTGTGAGTCATACCACAAATATAAAGCACCCAAGGTTGTAAAAGAACGGTCAGCGAAAGTTTCCAAATCCACCAAGAAAGACAAACCCGCTCAAATTGATTTTTCCATGATTGAGATGATGACCAAATCTGCGGTGCCATATTCGGTCAGAACCCTGTATCAAATTGGAGATGTCATTGATCATACAACCTTTGGTTTAGGCCAGGTGGTGGCTATCGAAGAAGATAAAATCGATGTCCACTTTGGGGTCGGTATCAAAAAACTGGTGCATGGTCGAAACTGAAGACAACGGGCTGAAAAACCTTGGGCTCAGGGCTGAGGACTGAAGAAAATGGGCTGAGGGTTGAATTTCCATTTTTTTCAACCCTCAGCCCAATGTTTTCAGCCCCGAGTTTGCGAGCTTTCAGTCCGTTTTCGTTCGCCCAATGGTGTTTCAAACCGGATCCTGTGTCAGTTTGGTATGCCGGTCATAGGCTTGAATGATCATTTGGACCAGTCGGTGGCGCACCACGTCGCGGTGGGTAAATTTAATAAATGAGATGCCTTCGATTCCCTCCAGGATCTGCTGAACCTGGATCAGCCCTGACGTTTTTCCGAAGGGAAGGTCAATTTGGGTCACGTCACCCGTAATGATCGCCCGTGAACTGTGACCAATCCGAGTCAAAAACATTTTCATTTGCTCTGAAGTCGTATTCTGCGCTTCATCCAAAATGATAAATGCATCTGACAGGGTTCGACCCCGCATAAAAGCCAGCGGGGCAATCTCGATAATTCGCTTTTCCAGCATCTTGGCAATTTTATCGTATTCAGCCAGGTCAAACAGGGCATCATAGAGTGGCCGGAGATAGGGATCCACCTTATCCTGCAAATCTCCAGGCAAAAAGCCAAGCCGTTCCCCGGCTTCAACCGCTGGCCGGGTTAAAATAATGCGGGTGACCCGTTTGTTCCACAGCGCCTGCAACGCCATGGCCACCGCCAAAAAGGTCTTCCCTGTTCCGGCTGGACCAATTCCAAATACAATATCATTGGCATCAATCGCTTCCAGATAGCGTCGCTGGTTGGTAGACCGGGCTGACACCATTTTCTTCCCGGTCGGGTTAAATCGTACCGTTTTGGTGAAATAGGTCCGCAGCGTCATGGTTCGATCATCGGCAATCTGTTTAAAGGCCGTTTTCAGTTCGTCGCTGCCAGGTGTGACCCCTTCATTCATCAAACTGATGAAGTCTTCCAGAATCTGTTCGACCAGCCGTGTATCTTCGTCGCTTCCCTCCACCATCAGGTCGCTGCCACGCATTCCAACACGGATATTGAGTAAGGTCTCAAGATACTTGATGTTTTCATCATAGGAACCAAACAAAACTTCGATGCCTTTTTCAGGAAGGAGCAATTTCTTCAATTGAATTTCCTCACAAAACCCTTGAATCAAGGGGGTTGGGGGTTAATGTTCCGGTACCGGGATGGCGTTACCGATGATCAAAATCTCAGAACTGATGGGGTGCTGAGAAGTCGGATCTTGCGGCATCGGTTCCCAAATATCCCAGTTCCAATATGAAAAGAGATGCTAAAACTAGCTAAAGGTTGGACTTATGTCAACGAGGAAGTCAGGGATGTGTCCAAATCTCTGCAATTTTACGGCCTGATGCGAGGCTGATACCCCAAAACTTCCAAGTGCTGGAAACGTCATACGTTACCGGGCACCTTTCAGAATCAAACCCGGCGCCAACAATACAAGAAGTGCCTTGTCGGCTGGAAGGGTTTGGACCATAATCACAGACCCGTGTAACGCAGTCATTAACTCATCTCACCATGCAGCCCTGAAGCCATCCCCGAAAAATCCAGGTTTTTCTATGCCGTGCTCTGACTCTTTCCAGGTTGTAATCGCCCGTGTCGGTTTGTGCTTATGGTTCCTGTTTGGTTTGAGCCAATCGGCAGCCGGCCAGTCGCCCACCCTTACCTCGATAAAACCAGACCGGACCCCAGTTGGCCAGATTCCCGCCAAAGTGGTGTTAAAAGGAACCGGGTTTGAGACCAGTTCGGTGGTGGTCATCAATACCACGCCAGTGGCTGCCAGCATAAAACCTTCGGGGAAAAAAATTGTGATTAAAGACCTCCCGACTGAATTCTTTCAGACCAGCGGAGTGCTTGAAATCAAAGTGATTCCGGCGACCGGCCTGGAATCAAATAGCATCCGGCTGACGGTTGGAAGTCTCAACACGATCCAGCTCGATGCCTCAACCGAACTGGTTGTAAATGTTGGCACCACTGTTACGCTTCGGGCTCAAGTGCTTGATGCCCAGGGGGTTCCGCTGCCAGATGCCGTGATTACATATTCAAGCCTCACACCGGATCAGGCCACCGTTGATCAGGCCGGAGTCGTGACTGGAATTCAAACCGGGGCCGCGACGATTCGACTGACTTCGGGCGAAGCCATCCGAGATCTGGTCGTGACGGTCACCGATGTGGCCAGTATTCCTTCGGGAATTGTTGGAGATGGTGATATCAAAGTTGATTCCCAAAACCGTGTCTATGCCACCGACCTGAGACGGCATATCATTCGGAGCGCTCCTGTTGGCCAGCCACTGGCTGAATTTGCCGGTGCGGCTGACCTGCCGGGAAATATTGATGGTGCGTTGACGTCCTCGCGGTTTAACGGCCCGCTCGGGTTAGGACTAGGAAGCAATTCCCCATTTGTCTATCTGGCTGACACTGCCAATCAATCAATCCGACGCTTTAATCGTGAAACTGGAACTGTCGAAACGGTTGTTGGTTTGGCGGACGTGGCAGCAGTGGCCAGCGTTGATTCCTGGGGACCACGCGGAGTTGTCGAAGCCCAACCTGGAGAACTCTATGTCACAGATGCCGATAACCATGTTGTCTGGAAAGTCCGACTGGGCACCACACCTGACGTTTCAGTTTTTGCTGGAACGGTTGGCCAGCCAGGACTTCTGGATGGGACTGGAAACAACGCGCTGTTTAATGCGCCGCAAGATCTGGTCAGCGGGACGCAGCAAAGCATTCTGGTCGTGACAGACCGTGGAAATCGTCTCGTGCGATTGATTGCCTTACCTGACGGCCAGGTTACCACCGTTGGAAATATTGCCAGTGCTCGTGTTTTGACCCGGACCAACACCTATGTGCCAAAACAAAGCGTGACGTTTGGCGATCCACAAGGGGTGGAAATTGATTCGATTGGAAATTTGTATGTCACCGATGGAAATACGGTCCGGGTGGTTGAACTCCAGGATACAACTTTTGTTGTCAGTGATTTAGCCCAAAGCGGCACTTTTCAAAATGCCACGGGGATTTCTCTGGCGAGTGGTTCGGCCTATGTGCTGGATTCAGGGAAACAGCAGGTCATCCGGGTGGCGCTCGGTGCCCCACCTTCAATTTCCGAACTCAACATCAACGAAATTAAAGCCGGTCAAACGACTGAGTTGACGATTAACGGGTCAAACTTCATTCCAAACACCCAGGTCAAAATTGGATCTCAGTTTGTGTATGCCGTGCGGGTTGAAAACGCTTCCCGGATTCGATGCCTGCTTCCACCACAACCGGAAAGCGGCCCGCTCCAAATCACGGTTCAACATCGTGGAGGTTCAGCCACCACCACGGTGAATGTGGTGAGCGCACCATTTTTCCAACTGGCACTCGAACCCTCTGAGCGATCAGTGACGGCAGGTCAAATGGTTGAGTACAAAGTGCGGATCCTGCGAACCAATTTTAATGGGAATGTTGCCCTGTCTCTCAGTGGACTCCCGGCTGGCACACAGGCTCGATTCCTGCCAAACGTGACGAGTGCTGGTGAATCAACCTTGACCATCGCTACTGCCGCCACTGTTGAGCCCGGCAAATATCCAATTCGTGTCAGTGGGTTGACCACAGGCGTTACCGCCACGACAGATGGATTACTGGTGGTGACTCGACCCGAGCCGGGTAGCGTTTCAATTGCGGTCAACCCATCAACCAAAACCATTGCTCCGGGGCAAAATGCAACATTTCAGATTGCCCTGAACCGCTCGAATTTCGTGGGCCCCGTCAAATTGCTGGCTGAAGGTGTACCAGCCGGTGCCCGAGCTGATTTTGCTCCGTCTGAGTTGACCGGCAACAGTTCAAACCTGACCCTCACCACACTCACCAGTGTGGCTGAAGGTACATACCGGATAACAATCAAAGGGCTCGCCGATAACACACCCGTTCAGGCGAGCGCGTTGACGTTGACCATCCAGAAAGCGGCAACCGGGTCCGGCGTGCGGATTGTGGCCACTCCGGCTTCCCTCACCATCAATGCAGGCCAATCGGCCACCTATAATTTGGAGTTGCAGCGCACAAGCTTCACTGGCGACGTCCGGTTATCGGTATCTGGTCTCCCCTCTGGGGCCGTGGCAAGTTTCCGGCCTGAAAGCACCACCGGAACAACCTCACAATTAATCGTCACAACAGCGGCCAGTACCCCGACTGGGACAGTCAGGCTCACGATTTCCGGCTCTGCCTCAGGTACTTCGGTGACACCGACCTCGGTGACCTTGGCCATCAACTCAAGTAGCGGTGGCGGTGCCAGTGTCCGATTTTCGGTTTCTCCTGAGACCCGAACGATTCAGGCTGGCCAGACCGCCAGTTTTGCCGTGAATTTGCTCCGTACCAGCTTCACCGGTGAAGTCCGGTTTGCCTTACTTGGGTTACCAGCGGGAGCACAGGCCAGTTTCAACCCGGATAGGACCACTGGCAATTCAACGACCTTGACGGTGGTGACTGCCGCCAGCCTCACGCCTGGCAGTTATGTTTTGACAGTTTCCGGGACTGCCTTTGGGGCCACGATCAGTCCCGCCGCTGCCACTCTGGTTGTTTCTGGAAATGGAGGTGGCAACGGGAGCGTTTCCCTTTCCGCCAATCCAGTCAGCCAGACCGTTCAAGCCGGGAACACCGCTCAATATTCAATTCGATTAACTCGAACCAGTTTTGATGGTGAGGTCAAATTTGGGATTGGTACCTTGCCGGCTGGGGTTACGGCCCGCTTTGATCCAGATCGCACCACGGGAAATAGTTCACAACTCACGCTGCAGGTTGGCGGTACCGTTGCTGGCGGTACGTACCAGATTCCAGTGAGCGGTCTGGCCTCTGGGGCTACGGTGACTGGCACAATGTTGACGTTGATTGTCAATGCGGCCCCTCAAGCATCGGTGACAATCTCGGTGTCACCGTCTTCGAGCACAATCAGGCTGGGTGGGAGCGCATCCTTCTCGATCAATCTGGCCCGGATGAACTACACTGGCGCGGTCTCACTGAGTGTCGCTGGTCTCCCGGCTGGCATAACCGCTGTTTTTAACCCCGAAAGCACCCTTGGCAACAGTGCGGGATTGACGCTTTCGGCCAGAACTGATGCTCCGATTGGCACCTACACGATTCGTATCAATGGTGCCACCACGGGCGGCGTCACCATCAATCAGGCAACCATAACCGTAACCACCCAACGATGAGCCCCAAAGCCAAACCGGTTCAGACTGAAACCGAATCACATCAGTCACTTGCCTCACGTTCCTGGACGCTTGACCAGGCGTTTGAACATTGCCGCCGGGTTGCACTGGGGCACTATGAAAACTTCCCGGTGGGGTCGCTGCTGATCCCAAAGGCACACCGTCCGCACGTCTATAGCGTCTATGCCTTTGCCCGGGCAGCAGATGATTTTGCCGACGAAGGGACCTTGAATCAGGCCGAACGCCTCAGCCTGATGGAAAACTGGCGCGAGCAACTCGTCGCCTGTATCAACGGCAAAGCAACCCACCCGGTGTTTCTGGCACTGGCAGAGTCAATCAAAGTCAACCGGCTGCCGCTCCAGCTTTTTCATGATTTGCTCGACGCCTTTACGATTGATATTGTGCGGTCGCGCCACCAGACGTTTGACGCCTTGCTTGACTACAGCCGGTGTTCAGCCAATCCGGTTGGACGATTGATTTTGCTGCTGTTTGGGCATCGTGATGAGCAACTGGCCCGCTGGTCAGATGATATTTGCACCGCATTGCAACTCACCAATTTTTGGCAGGATGTGCTGGTTGACCTGGCCAAAGATCGGATTTATATCCCGTTGGCCGAAATGGAACGTTTTGGCTACGCTGAGGCGGATCTCAAGGCAGGCCGCTACACGCCGGAATATATTGCCCTGATGCAGTCGCTGGCTGATCGAACCGCAGCCCTGTTTGAACGTGGCAAACCTTTGTGCTCAGCCGTTGGGGGCCGGCTTGGGTGGGAATTGCGGTTGACGTGGCGCGGAGGAACGAGCATTTTGGAAGCCTGCCGGCGCAATCAATTCAATGTATTCCAAAACCGCCCCGTCATTGACACCCGGCAGAAACTCAAAATTGCCTTGACAGCCTGGCTCCCGCTATGAAGAGTCTCCCCCGATTTTGAAGTTCTCTGGTTGCCAAACCCGCTTTTTAAACCGCCGCCATGTCTCAGACCATTGACCAATCCAACCAAACCGCTGAAGTCATTACTCATCAATCGAGTACCAATTTTCTGTACTCATTTCTGGTCCTGCCCCGTCCCAAACGCGAAGCAATTGAAACGGTTTATGCTTTTTGCCGGGTGGTTGACGACATCGTGGACGAAGAACACCCGGCCACTGATCCGCGACAGGATCTCAATCACTGGCGTGAGGAAATTGTCAGGTGCTTTGACGGTCAGACGCCGACGACCCAACTCGGACGTGATATCAAACGGACCATTGCCCAGTTTCCAATTCCCCAGCACCTGTTTGAAGCCATGATTGATGGCATGGAAATGGATCTGGACCAGCGTCGGTATGCCACATTTGACGAACTGGAAGGCTATTGTTACCACGTGGCGAGCGTGACCGGTCTGATGTGCATTGAGATTTTTGGGTACCGCGAGCCGAGCGCCAGAGACTATGCGATCAAACTTGGGAAAGCGCTCCAAATGGTCAACATTATGCGGGATTTGAAAGAAGACACCCGGCGCGGACGCGTGTACCTGCCCCAGGATGAACTCGCCCGGTTTGGATATTCTGAAAAAGATCTGGCGGCTGAAGTCTACAATGCAAACTTTATCGCCCTCATGCGCCATCAGGGAGAACGCGCCCGGACCTTTTTCAAACAGGCTCGCGAAGCACTGCACCCGACTGACCGCCCGCAGATGGTCTCAGCCGAAATTATGGGGCGGATTTATTTCAAAATTCTCGAACGGATTGAAGCCGCCAGCTACAACGTTTTTGACGATACCTTCAAATTGAGCAAAGCCGAAAAAGCCCTGGTCGCCATCAGCACCTGGTTGAGAATGCGACTTCGATGAATGAAGAATTGAGAATGAAGAATTGAGAATGAAGAATTGAGAATGAAGAATGAAGAAAGTACCTGGTACTTAGTGCTTAGGAACCAATACTTTCCAAGAACCAAGAACCAAGAACCAAGAACCAAGAACCAAGAACCCAGAACCAGGAACCAAGAACCAGTAGCCCTAATCCGAATGAGTAATCAATCTGCACCCCTCACAAAAACAG
>DAOQNB010000053.1:0-14854 GCA_035335845.1 Acidobacteriota bacterium
TGAGAAGGCCCATCCGGATGTGTTCAACGTGTTGCTGCAAATCCTCGATGATGGTCGGCTGACCGACGGAAAAGGCCGCGCGGTGGATTTCAAAAACGTCGTCATCATTATGACTTCAAATATCGGCAGCCGTGAAATCCTTGAATTTAGCGGAAGAAAAGAAACTGAAACGCAGATGCGCGAAGCGGTCCTTTCCCACTTGCGCAATGCCTTTAAGCCAGAATTTCTGAACCGAATTGATGATATCGTGATTTTCCATTCACTCGGACGTCAGGAATTGTATCGGATTGTCGAAGTGCAGCTTGAGAAATTGCGAAAGATGCTGGCCGAACGCAACGTCACGCTGGTGTTAACCCCTGAAGCGACGGAATACCTTGCTTCCGATGGGTTTAACCCGACCTATGGTGCACGTCCGCTCAAACGGTCAATTCAAAATCTGTTGCAAAATCAACTGGCCGTGCGGTTGTTACGCGGCGAGATTGGACCTGGGCAAACCGTCAAGGTTGATTATGACAGCCGGGAAGAGAAGTTAACCTTTACGGCTGTCACCGCCACCGGATCTGATGCCCAGGCGGCGGCTTCAAAAGGCTTTTAGTTCCCAGAGTTGAGGCGGTGGGCTGAGGGCCTGAGGGTTTTTCGTAAGCATTGGCCGTTTACCTCAGCCCTGGATTCCTCAGTCAAAAAAACAAAGTGTGGAGGAAAAGTATGTCAATCCAACGATTTGAACCATTTCGTGAATTGATGAACATTCAAGAACGCATGAACCGGTTATTCGGAGACCTTGGTGCCCAATCCCAGGCTGCTGATGGTGAACTGGCCACGGCGACCTGGTCTCCGGCAGTGGACATTTACGAAACACCCCAGGAAATTGTGATGCTGGCTGACTTGCCTGATTTAAAGCAGGAAGATATCCAGGTCAGTGTTGATCGTGACCGGTTGTTGCTGCGCGGAGAGCGCACGCTGCCAGCCGATGTCAAGCGGGAACATTATCACCGGATTGAACGCGCATATGGTGCCTTTGCCCGCGTCTTTACCCTGCCGCCAAACGTTGATCTGGAGCGGATCCGGGCTGATTACAGCCGCAATGGTGTGTTGAAAATCACATTGCCAAAACGTGACATTGGGCACGTCCGTCAAATTGCAGTTGATGTTGAATAGAGCCAGTAACAAGCCTTTTCTGAAGTGGCGGTACCTGTGTACCGTCACTCACCATCCAGCGCTGAGGAGCATCTGACGCCATGAGCGAAAAAGAACCTGTCCCAACCCGTGAGCCAGTACCGGCCCAATCTAAATCAGCAACTACTCAAGGAGAGCCAGCCGAAGAGGCCGTGATCAGTGTTGAAGGCGAGGTCATCATGGATGATCCACCCCAGGTTCAGCCGACGGTGGCCGAATTACAAGCCCAGTTGCGCGAACGTGAACTGTTTGTCAAACAAATCCAATCACGAGTTGAGGAACTTGAGCGCCGAATGCGAGCTGAATTCCAGGAATCTCGTGCCCGACTCGAACGCGATTTTGCCCAGCGAAGCGAAGCCCGGAAGGAAGATCTGGTTCGGGATTTGCTCGCGGTTTTTGATAACCTCGATCTGACCTTGGAAGCCGCCAATCAAGGCCAATCCGCTGAGAATCTGGCTGGTGGTGTGACTGCCACCAAACGGTTGCTGCTGCAGGCGCTGCAACGTCATGGGTTTGAACGCATCGAAGCTGTTGGTCAGCCATTTGATCCGATGGTCCACGAAGCTATCGAAGTTGTTGAAGTAGCTGAACCCCAGGCTGGACTGGTTGTAAGCCAGTTGCGGGCTGGATATCGGTCAGCCAAACAATTGTTACGCCCGGCAATGGTCCGGGTTGGGAAAGCCAAAGCCCAGTCGGAAAACGCCTGATTCGGGCTGAATGAAGGGTAGAAAAAAGAGAGCAATGATGCCTCTGGTGCGCATCGCCGGCATTCTTCAAGATGTGCTTGACACTTGTGGAAGTGTGCTAAACAATCGCGTCAGGCATCCAGTTGAGTCAAATTGACCAGGGGTTTTTCTCAAGCCTGTCGGCAGCATTGGGCTGTAAGGGAAAGATAAACTCTCAGTCTTTCGAAAGAGGGTTTTTATGATTGATCTTGGAGATTTTGCAGATAGATTCGCAGACAGCGGACAACGAGTAATGAAGCGAGCCTTTGAAGAATCCAAACGCCGCGATCACAACTTCCTGGCGCCTGAGCATATTTTTCTGGCTTTAACCGAAGTTGAGAAAAACCTTTTCAACGACGTGATGCAGAGCTTAAATCTCGATCCGCAGGCGGTTCTCAATGAATTCAACGGTCGTTTGGGTCATCAACGCCAGTATGTCGGTCGGCGGATGAAGCTCCATGATTCAACCCGTAACCTCCTCTCTGCTGCGATGATGCGTGCGCGAAAAGGTGGCCGGCAAACCATTGAATCGGTTGACCTGTTTGCCTCGATGTTTGAAGACCAGGAAAGCGCCTCGGTGAGTGTGCTCAAGCAGTTTGGTGCTGAGGCTCAGGAAGTCGTCGAAAAAATTACGTCACGAGTAAAAACACGCGAAGAAAAAGAGGCCAAAATCAGCCGCAAGTTTGAGTTACCACCCTACCTGAAGCATTTTGGCGTCAGCCTCAACAAGCTGGCCCGTCAAGATAAGCTGCCGCCAGTGATTGGGCGTGAGCAGGAAATCCGTCAGGTAATGGAAATCCTGTGTCATCGGGAACGAGCCAATTCCCCGATGCTGGTGGGTGATCCTGGGGTTGGAAAAACCGCCGTGGTCGAAGGTCTGGCCCGGATGATCGAACTCGAACCAGAGAAGGTCCCACAACGACTGCGCAATTCGCACGTGGTCCACCTCCAGATTTCGGGGGTGGTGGCGGGGACCATGTTGCGCGGTATGTTTGAAGAGCGAATTCAGGGGCTGATCAATGAAGTCAAAGAGCGTGAAAACATCATTCTGTTTATTGACGAAGCCCACACCCTGATTGGCGCTGGAAATGCCCTCGGGGCATCATCTGATGCCGCGAATATGTTTAAGTCAGCCCTGGGGCGCGGTGAATTGCGGATCATTGGGGCCACCACGATTACTGAATACAAAGAATATATTGCTGAAGATGAAGCTCTGGCACGACGCTTCCGAATGGTGAAAATCAATGAACCCAATCTGGATGATACCCGGCGAATCCTGACCGGTGTCCGCTCACGACTGGAGCGCAATTACTCAGTTCAAATTACTGACGAAGCGCTTGAAACTTCGCTTGAAATGGCGCCGCGCTATATGCGAAATCTACATATGCCCGATAAGGTGATTGGGTGGCTGGATACTGCATCGGTGAAAGTCGAAATGGATCATCCCGAACATCCGGTCGTGACATCGGCGGATGTCATCGAAGTTATTTCGCAGGAATCGCAAATTCCACGCGATATGATCTTCCGAGAAACCAATCGGCGGTTTGGCGATATGGAAGCCGGAATTGGCCAGCGAGTGATTGGTCAACACGAAGCCATCAAAGCGGTTGCCCGGCGATTGCGCCTCAACAAAGGTCCATTGAAAGAAAATTTCTACAAACCCGATGGTGTTTTGCTCTTCCTTGGTCCCACCGGGGTCGGTAAAACCGAACTGGCCAAAGCCGTGGCTGAATTCATGTTTGGTGACGAAGGCAAGATGATTCGCATTGACATGTCTGAATACCAGGACGGCACGGTTGCAGTTGAAAAGCTGATTGGTATGCCGCGCGGCATTGTCGGATCCGAACGCGGCGGGGTTTTAACCGAGAAGCTTCGCGATAACCCCTACACTGTCTTACTGCTTGATGAAGTTGAAAAAGCCTCCCCGTATTTGCTCAATCTTTTCCTGCAGGCATTTGATGAAGGCTGGTTAACCGATGGCCGTGGCAAAAAGGTTTATCTTTCAGATGCCATTATCATTATGACCTCGAATCTGGGCAGCGAAAACTTTAAGAAGTATATGAAGCCGCTTGGATTTGGCACCAAAACCCTCGGCGATATGCGAGAGATCAAGAATGAGGTCCTCAAGGTTGCTGAACAGCGATTTTCCCCCGAATTTCGCAATCGGATTGACGAAATTGTGGTGTTTTCACCGCTGACCCGTGATGAAGTTCGCCAGGTTTGCGACCTGTATCTGTCCAAAATCGAAAATCAGATGGTTCGTCGTGGGAAAACCGTGGAAGTAACCGAAGATGCTCGCAACTTACTGGTTGAGAAAGGGTTTAGCCCGGCATATGGTGCGCGGTTCTTGAAACGGACCATTGATGAAAAGGTAAAAATCCCATTGACTGCCCAGTGGGATAACGGAAATATCTTCGTTGTTGAGGCTGAAAATGGCGAAATTGTAGTGAAAAACACCGATCCAGCCGTGCTTTCAAAAGATTCAATGAACTGAATTGAGTGATCAAGCGGTTCAGTGGTACATATAAAGGCGAGGTTGCCTGACCTCGCCTTTGTTGTTTTTGTGGAAAAACACTCATCACGGAGGACTTGAGACATGGAGATTTACCTGCTCCGCCACGGCATTGCCTATGATTTAGGTGATGGAGGATCGCGAACAGATGCAGAACGGGCACTCAGCCCGGATGGGAAAATCAAAATGTACCAGCAGGCTGAGGGTATGCGTCAGCTTGATCTGAAATTTGACGCAATTCTCACCAGCCCCCTGATTCGGGCACGTGAAACGGCTGATATTGTGGCTGAAGTATTACGGCAGTCAGAAAAACTTGAAATGTGCCAGGTTTTGGCGCTTGGGGCGGATCCAGAAAAGGTATGTACCCTCTTACGAGATCAGTTTGCGTCGGCTGGTGCCGTGCTACTGGTTGGACATGAACCGGATTTGAGTCTCTTGGGGGCGTATCTGATTAGTTCACGTGGGGATGCGGCGTTGCAGATGAAGAAGGGAAGTTTATGTCGGATTGATAGTCTGCGCGTGGTGAAAGCTGGTGGAAGTTTACGGTGGTTATTGACGCCAACTCAGTTGCGATTGCTGGGGAAAAAGTAGGAGTGATCGGAGGTGTGGGGAAAGCGGAGAGAGATGGAATGGGGGGTGGAGTTTTCAGAAAGTGATTCGAGAACGAGAAAGAAGTGTATCCATTCACGTTCCCGAATCACTTGCCTATCCCTATGCTGCTAGACATCTACTGTCCCCCTCGTCTGATTGCTCACGTCCAGCGGTGATTGAGCTCACCAGTGCTGCCGAGAGTGGCTGCAGGTTGCGCAATCGTCGCTTTTGCTCAGCCTTGGTGACCAGGTCACGCAACCGTTCACGCATTTCAGTGCGTGCCAGCGGCGAAAGCTGGGCCAGGGAATTGATGGTTTCGACACGGACCAAACGGGCATTATGAATGCCCTGACCACGAAAAAAGGCAAAGAGCTTCATTGGATGTATCCCTCCTTTGATTATTTTTTACAACGATCAAAAAGCGAAAGGGCCAACCCGCTTCTATACAGCAGGTTGGCCCTCACGAGGTGAAGCCCGTTTGTCTGAACGTGGTCTACTGACCGCCTCCAGATGTGCTGCTGTACAGATGGGTACCTGGATACAACACACAGCCGTTCTGAGCCAATGAACAGAACGTGCTATTCGCAAAATACAGCACAACCAACGATGAAAACTGCCGAGAGTTTCCAGTTGGTTCAGGTATGTTGCTACTACTGCTTGCTGACATAGTGCCTCCAGGCAACCTTTCTAAAAAATGTATGGAACAGGCCATTATCCACGAAACAGGGAATGGGTCAAGTCCTTTTCCTGTCTTAGACGCAAAAATTTCAGCAGAGGTTTGCCAAAAGATGCGGGTGCGTGAGATAGTGCTCCAGCAAGACTTCGGTAAAGGAGTTGTGTATGCGGCGAACGGGCAACCTCAATGATTGGAATCGCTCAACTGGTGGTCAGGGAGGATGGCGACGACCGCTGACACCTGGCGTGAAATATTTGATGATCTTCACGGGGGTGGCTTATCTTGGACAGGTCTATGCTCTGAAGCAGGGTCTGATTGATCCCTGGTTTCTGGCGCTGGTCCCCGAGCGAATCATTCAGGGAGCCGTCTGGCAGTTTATCACCGCCCTGATTGCCTATGCGATCTCGCCAGACGCCACCAGCAACCTGGTGAGTCTCATTTTTGGATTGCTTGGGTTTTATTTTGTTGGAACCTTACTGGAAGGAACGTGGGGCACCCGCCGCTTTCTTTGGTACTACGTACGGGCCGGTGTGGCCACACACCTGATTGCTTTTCTCTTCATGGCATTGATTGGCCAGGTTCATACCCGGTTTCCTGTTTCAAGCGCCACAGCCGTGGTATTTGGAACGTTCCTTGGAAGTTTTGGGGCTCTATTTTGGGAGCAACAGGTGAATTTCAACTTTGTTCCCCTCCGTGGGAAAACCCTGGTCTGGATTATGACCGGAGTCGCGATCTTTATGCTGTTGCGTGGTGATTTCTGGTGGGCCGGCACCCTGAGCGGTGTGTGGGTTGGTGTGGCGGCAGTCCGTAAAGATCAATCCCGCTGGTACCAAACCGTGACAGGCGAAATACAGGAACGCATTCGACTCTGGCGAATCCGGCGCAAGTACCGCAATTTCAAGGTCGTTGATGCTGAGATGAAAGAATTATGGGATGATCTTGAAGATCGAATGAATCGGGACAACCAAAGCAAACATATTCACTAATATCTGCTGATTGAAACCAGATACTCAGGCATTCGATCAGCTTTAGATCATTGATCCTGTCTAAAGGAGTACTATGAAACGCATTTTGGCTGCCGATGATGATCCGGCAATTCGATTTTTGATTCAAAATATTCTGCGTGGCAAATTTGAGTTAACTGTGGTTGGTGATGGCGAACAGGCCATCCAATGTCTGCAGCAAGATACCGGGTGGGATTGCCTGTTGCTTGATATTGAAATGCCCAACAAAAATGGGCTGGAAGTCTTACGATTTGCGAAAGGAAATCCAAAGTTACACCATATTCCAGTGATTATTTTAACGGGTGTGACGGACATTCGAACCCAAAGCAGTGCGTTGAGAGAAGGGGTGGTGACCTACTTTCGCAAGCCGTTTTCACCATCACAACTCCTGTCAGTGATTACGGCCACCACCAGAAATTATTCAACTTAGCGTTTAAACGCCCATATCTTATAGTGAGGAAGCGGTTGCGAGATGAACCTGAGAGAGAAGTACGAACCTGTCATCGGGCTTGAAATCCATGCCCAGTTAAAGACCAATTCGAAGATTTTCTGCGGTTGTGCGACCCATTTCGATGCACTACCAAACGCCAATACCTGTCCGGTCTGTCTTGGCCTGCCGGGCGCTCTTCCGGTGCTCAACCGCGAAGTGGTGGAAAAAGCGGCGCGGGCAGCACGGGCCCTGAACTTGCAGATTACGCCCACTTCGATTTTTGCTCGAAAGAATTACTTTTATCCCGACTTACCCAAGGGCTACCAAATCTCACAGTTTGACCGACCGTTTTCAATCAATGGGTTTGTCGAGATCCCAACCACTGAACGCGATCATCACGGACGCCCGATTGAATGGCAGCTCAAGCGATTTCGCATCCAGCGTCTCCACCTTGAAGAAGACGCCGGCAAAAGCCTGCACGAAGGCATGCCCGATTCAGCCCATACCTCCTATGTCAATCTCAATCGGAGCGGGATGCCGCTGGCTGAAATTGTCAGTGAAGCCGATTTCCGCAGCAGTTGGGAAGCCTATGACTATGTACAGTATTTGCGTCGGAGCCTGCTCTATGTGGATGCCTGCGACGGGAATATGGAGGAGGGCAGCCTGCGCTGTGATGCCAACGTATCGGTTCGCTTACGAGGAACAGAAGCGTTTGGCACCCGAACGGAAATTAAAAACCTGAATTCATTCCGATTTATTCAGCGGGCGATTGATTATGAAATTGATCGCCAGATGGAGCTTTTAGAAAATGGTGGGCGCGTGATTCAGGAAACCCGGTTGTGGAATGAAAAAGAGGGCCGCACCTACACCATGCGCAGCAAGGAAGAAGCCCACGACTATCGGTATTTCCCGGAACCTGATTTGCCACCGCTTCACCTGCGTCCTGAATGGATTGCTGAAGTTGATACCCGAATGCCGGAATTACCAGAAGCCCGTCGGCGTCGGTTTATCAGCGAGTACAGTTTGTCGTTTGACGATAGTATGTTGCTGACCAGCACGCGCGAAATTGCTGATTTTTATGAAGCAACGGCCAAAGCCGCTGGAAATACCCGGGCAGCGGCCAACTGGATCACCAGTGAATTGCTCGCCCGAATGAAAGTTGATGATTTACAAAACTCCCCGGTCTCCCCGGCGGCGTTGGGAGAAATGATCAAGCTGATTGATGACGGCACCATCAGTGGCAAGATGGCAAAAGAAATTTTCGATCAAATGTTCAAGACTGGAAAATCAGCCGCCGTTCTGGTCAAGGAAATGGGTGGCGGCCAGATTTCAGATGCATCGCAACTTGAAACCATCATTGCCGACGCCATCACTGCCAATCCAAAACAGGCCGCGGATTACCGGGCTGGGAAACAGGCACTGCTCGCGTTCTTTGTTGGTCAGGTGATGAAGGTCACCAAAGGAAAAGCAAATCCCCAACTGGTCAACGATATTTTGAAAGCCAAACTTGCTGAATAATTTGAGTGACGCCAGTTTGTAGTCAGTCGCCAAAAGCCACCTGAGACAGCAGAAAACCTGTCTCAGGTGGCTTTTGTGCTTTTAAGAGAGAGTTCTGTCAAATCAATTGACAGTAGCTTGATGAACTTTACGTTTAATTCAAAATATTGAAAAAAAGAAGGTTAGGTCGTGTGACAAAAATTGTAACCTGATTAGATGTATAGTAAGTATGCATTTTATTCTTCCTGGCTGAAGCTTCAATCTGAATTCAATCTTAAAATATTTGGCGGGTAACTGGCTTGTATTCCAATAGTTTGCCTGATTTTGTGCTGTTGTGAAGGAAAAAGATGAAGCTCTGGCGTGATAATTGCTTAAGGGATTACGTCAGTTTCTTACCTTTCAAAATCATTACAACAACTCACAACGCAATCTCTGAGAGAGGGAATTCATCCAATGAAGCGCTACCTTGCCCTATTAAGTCTGGTCCTGTTTGCGGCGAGCGTCATTTATACCAGTATTGGACGCATGCAATCAGGAAGCACCTTTCAGTCACCCGCCAACAGCCGTCCCGTGGTGACACAGCTTGAAGAAGAACAGCCCATGATTTTGCCCGATGGCTATATCAGTGCCAGCGACCGTCACAAAGTGATGGTTTCCGCCGATGATGCAGCTCTGTATGGCGAATTGACCGCCTCCGGCGGTGTTCTGGCCGAAGAAAACTATGGCAGCTTTCGCCTACTGACCATCAATTCTGAAACGTTGGAGCGTGTTCAGGGGCGGGCTGAAGTCCGCGATGATATGAACGTCATCACACTCAACGGCTACCAGTTAGACACCACGGCGCCCGAAGCGACGTTGTCAAGCCTGCCAGTTGAATTTGTGCGCACCAAAGATGCTGAAACCAGAGCGGTTCAAAGTGACAAAGGCAGCCGCACCAAACTGTTCATCGTCCAGTTCTCAGGTCCGATCCAGGACAACTGGTACAAAAAGCTGGTCAAAACGGGTGCTCGGGTTGTGAGCTATGTGGCCACCAACGGATACATTGTTGAAGCGACCAATGGACAGATCGAGAAGCTTGATGCCATGCGTCAGGATGCCAAAAATGGGGTGCAATACGTTGGGTTCTATGAGCCTGCCTTCCGCACCACATCAGTGCTCCGCAATGCATACACCAAAGGCATGATCGGTTCGGTTGATATCACGGTCCAGGTTGTGAACAACCACCGCGCTGATGAAACCATTCGTCAGCTCACCGAAATGGCCAGTCGCGTGATCCGCCAGGCCCATCCGGTGCTGGGATATCAAAACATCACATTGACTGTACCGGCTTCCCAACTGGCTGAAATCAGTCAGATTGATAACGTGTTTGGGGTTGAACCTTTTTATGAACCGCGATTGCTTGATGAACGTCAGGGCCAGATTATGGCCGGCAACATCACTGGTTCGACCGTCAATGGTCCGGGCTACCTGACCTGGTTGCAGTCAAAAGGTTTTTCTGGAACCGGGCAGTTTGACTTTGTTGTGGACGTCACTGATGACGGTATTGATCGTGGATCCACAACCGATGTGAACCAGGAATACAAAGTGGATGGTTCTGCCTCCGGCGCCAGCCGTCTGGTCTACAACAATAACTATACTGGCGATGCTTCAGCCGATGGCGGCGGCGGCCATGGAAACCTGAATGCCTCGGTTATTTTCGGCTACAATAATTTGACTGGGACGGCCTATGAAGACGCCACGGGTCACAATTATGGCCTTGGTATTGCGCCGTGGGTGAAAGTTGGAAACACCAAAGTGTTTAGCAACGGTAGTGCGGCGACGTTTACCCAGTCAGCCACAGTTCGGTTGAAAGCTGCCTACACAGGTGGCGCTCGCATCAGCAACAATAGCTGGGGCTACACCTCTGGAAACTCATACAACACGGATTCACAGGAGCACGACCGGATTGTGCGCGATGCTGATTCTGCCGCGACTGGTAACCAGGAATTGACGGTTGTGTTTGCGGCTGGAAACTCTGGCTCTGGCGCCAATACCGTGCGCCCACCCGCAACCGCTAAAAACGTCATCACTGTGGCGGCATTTGAAAATGATCGCCAGACTGGAACAGATGGATGTGCCACTGACAACACGGGCGCCAACAACGTCAACGACGTGATTGGCTTTTCAAGCCGTGGTCCGTGCTCAGACGGTCGTGTAAAACCAGACCTGGGAGCACCAGGAACGCACATTCAAGGTGCGGCGTCACGGTCAACCGCATACTCTGGCGGCGGAGTTTGCAATAAATACTGGCCAACCGGGCAGACGTTGTACGCCTGGTCATCCGGAACATCTCACTCAGCACCTGGCGTGGCTGGTGCTGCCGCACTGGTTCGTCAATATTTCATCAACCAGGGCTGGGGAACTCCAAGCCCGGCCATGCTGAAAGCATATTTGGCCAATTCAACCCGCTATATGAATGGCGTTGGCGCCAATGACACCCTGCCATCAAACAATCAAGGAATGGGCAGTGTGAATTTGGGAACGGGCTTTGATGGAGTGCAGCGCGTGAACCTGGATCAAACCCGTGTGTTTGCCGCAACAGGTGAAACCTATTCAACTTCCGGCACCATCGCCAATACCTCGAAACCCTTCCGGGTAACGCTGGCCTGGACCGATGCGGCTGGTCCAACGACTGGAAACGCCTGGGTGAACAACCTTGATCTCGAAGTGACAGTTGGCACCGTTACCTACAAAGGCAACGTGTTTGCTGGGGCTAATTCAACCACAGGTGGAAGCGCCGACCTGCGCAACAACATGGAATCTGTTTTCCTTCCAGCCGGAACCAGTGGGAACGTGAGCGTGCGTGTTATTGCAACCAACATTGCGGGTGATGGTGTTCCCGGCAACGCTGACACCACCGATCAGGATTTTGCCCTGGTGATTTACAATGCGACGACTGGTGGCACGCCAACTCCGGATTACACGGTTTCAACTTCTCCAACCAGTGGAACGGTCACGGCTGGAAGCTCAACAACTTCAACCGTGACGGTGGGGAGTGTAAATGGGTTCACCGGCACCGTGAATTTGACTGCTTCTGGGTTGCCAGGTGGGGCTTCGGCTTCATTTAGCCCGGCTTCGATCAGCTCTGGGGCTGGTACTTCAACCATGACGATTAGCACAACATCGGCAACGGTTGCTGGTGCTTATCCCGTAACGATCACTGGGACGAGCGGAACGACCACTCGCACCGCGAGCTATACCTTGAATGTCACCGCGAGCGGTGGCGGTGGTGGAACGCAGACGGTAACTGGTAGCAATACCACGGCAGTTGCCATTCCAGATAACAACACGACTGGCATTACCAGTGTGATCAATATTCCAACCAGCCTGACGATTCAAAGTGTCAGCGCTTCTGTCAACATTACCCACACCTACCGGGGAGATGTTCAAATCGAATTGATTAGCCCGGCTGGAACAACGACGACACTGAAGAGCACCAGTTCAAGTGACAGTGCGGCAAATATCGTTGCCACCTACACACCAACAGCCTTTGCCGGGCAGAATTCAGCCGGAAACTGGACCTTGCGGGTGAAAGATCTGGCGTCAGCCGACACTGGAACTTTGAATAACTGGAACCTTTCCATCACGGGAACGACAGCCGGTGGCGGCGGGACGACTGGCGATTTTACCCTGTCGCTGGCAACCACGACCGGAACGTGGCGGCGGGGCAGCACCTATACCCGCACGGTGTATGTCAACCGCACTGGTGGTCATTCATCACCCGTGACCTTGTCATACAGTGCCTCAAAAACTGGGTTGTTCTCAAGTGTGACCGCATCCGTCAACCCGGTGCCAGCCACTGGAACCAGCAGTGTGATGACCTTCAGAGTTTCAACCACCGCTCCAACTGGCTCGGCGACGGTGACGATCATTGGGAAAGATGGAAATAATGTTCAGCGCAGCACGACCCTGAGCCTGTCAATTACAACTTAGTTGCTGATTGATCCTCACCTCGAAGCAAAGAGCGGGTGACTTGACAGGTCACCCGCTCTCTTTTTTTGTTTACAGCCGCTAGAATTTAGTTAAGAGTCCGTAGTCAGTAGGTAAGGTCTTCAAAAGACCTGATTTTCTTTGGAGGAATCCCGATAAATTATTGCATCAGAACAAAGTACACTTGACAGAAACTCTAAGCTTCCAACACGTGGCTACTGACTTATTTCTTATGAAACCGAATTTGGCCACGGTGGGTCATCAGGTAAAGTCGAGCATTCCCTTGTCGATGAACACCAGAAATCTGTTTGCTCCCAGGGGCAAAGTTGGTCACGACAAACCCCCCGAGATCAATATCAGCCGTAAATGCCGTTCCATCAAGTTGAAACGGAGCGGCAGCCGGTACCGTCAAATCAATTAAATTGTTAAATGATTGGAACGAGTAATTGCCTTTCGGCAAAATTTCTCCGTCAAAAAAGATTCGACCACTGGTTGAACAGGCGTTGACCTGAGCGCAGCGCAGATTTTTCAGGGTAATATCGCCATCAGTGGTTTCAGCACTGATTGAGCCCATCGCGTCCTGAATTGAGATGGCACCATCGAGGCATTTAATTTCCAGGTTACAGGTTGGTGGAACCACGACTTCAAATTTCACCAACCCTGCCCGATCATCAGCAACTGAAAGTTGGACAAAGTTGTCAAGCTGGGTATCGGCAATTTTTACCTGCCCGGTCTGACTTTCGGCTTTCACCTTAATTTCATCTTTGACGGCAGTTGTAATCGTGATTGGACCTTTCATTCCACGGAGCGAAAAGCGCGCTGATTGAGGGTCAACCCGATAGGATCGGATCAGAAGCCCAGATGCTGATCCTTGAATCGGAACGTGCAATCCAAAACCAGAGAAAGCAATGCACAAGCAAAAACACCACCACCCAAACAGGATGAATCTTGGTTTTAATGACGTGCGAACCGGTTGATACGCTACGTGTTCCACAAGCCCTCCACATCCCCTCAGTTCAAATTGCAGCAAATTCCTGAAGGAGTCGCAGTTTTTCGCGATATGCCGCAATCAGCATTTCTTCGGCGCCAAAGTCGTGTGGGTTTGATCGTAAGGCAACTTCACATTCCAAAAGCGATTGGTCAATGAGCGCCATATTTCGTTCAAATACCCGTCTCAGCTCAGGATCCCAATCCACTTTCCTGGTTTCAAGTGCTTTGCTCAACCGGGTGATTGATTCAGTGAGCACCACCCGTTCAGCCTGATAATTCCGAGAATGTGATACCAGTTGTGTTGTGGGTATCAACACGGTATTTGACGTGCCGGGCGAGGCTGGACTGGCGAGCCCTGGGCGTGATTCTCCCTGGCTGTTGAGCATCGCTGGATTTTGAAGCGACCAGACTCCAAACAGAACCAGTCCCCCGAGAATACCGACCAACGCTGAAAATTGTGGAATGGTGAGCTTAATTTCCACATAGCGTTCAAACAGAAGTTGTTTGATTCGCAAGAAGACTTGCTGATGTGGTGAGGCTGGAATTGCACCCAGGTGACCTGGTTGGGGAACACGATGAGCGCGGATGGTTGGTCCACTGACCTGGGGGAGTAATAATTCACTGGCGGCCAGAAGTTGACATAGTTCATTGTGCAGGGCCGTACATCCAGGGCAGGCAGCGAGGTGAACCTCCATCTCTGTTCTGAGGTGAGGTTCAATCGCATGATCTAAGTAATCAGAGAGTAAGTTCTCACATTCTTGGCATTGCATAGAGGATGAGAAACTCCAGGCATGAATAAATTCAAATGACGAGAGTTCAAAGCAGAATATAGCCAGAGGCTGGTAATGTGAATTGAGAAAACAGGTGGTTCTTTCCGAAGATCTTGACAGAGTGAAGCCGGCGTTGCGATGCCCTTGGTTCCAGAACCGTTGCTCTTTGGAGACTGTCAGGCTTCAGTCACAGGCTACGGAAAATGATAACAAGAATTGTCAGTTATGACGACCAGGAGTTTACATTTCCTGTCATTATCCCCTTCGATTTCTGTATTTTTCGTCGGTTCTCAGTTGTGTATCTGTGTAGAATCAGCAGGTTAGTCTCTTTCCTCATCACAGGAGAGTTGTTGTGGAATACCAGTTGCTTATCAGAAACAGAATTTCTGATTTCTTTCATCAACTGCCCTTCAACACCACAACCGACCCTGGTTTCGTCACACTTGCTACTTGTATAGCAGAGAGGCTTGATAGATATGCGTTTTGCAAATCAATCTTTGAGATACCACACCAT
>DAOQNB010000054.1:0-3610 GCA_035335845.1 Acidobacteriota bacterium
CACAACGCTTGTTCCCGGCATTGAATCAGTACTGGAGCTACCTTCGATTGAATGTCGGTTGCAACTTTCGGAACTCTATGACCGGGTTGAGTTTCTGGTTGAAGGACAAGCACATTAGTTCTCTGGTTGCCTTCATTTAAAACTCCCACCCAGCAAATTGCTCCCGTTTGGGAATTTCCGCTGCAATTGATGCAAACCATTGCTTTTGCCATACCTCACCAAAGTGTATTTCTTGGAATAAGCATAGCTCAACGAGAACTTTCAGTTGCTCTGTCAAAATTGCCAACTCAATCCAATCAGGTTCATCAGTTAAGGGTGGATAATGTCCAGAATCAAGACCATATTTGGCTGAAATAACCCTTTGTGCAAATCCTTGATGGGTTCCAAACGTGTTGCCAACAATAGGCTCGAACCTGGCTAAAATTCCAAGAAGACTCGGCTCAATCACAAGTTCAACCATTGTCTTCAAATTACCTTCCGGTTGTTTTCCATCTTGAGCAACTCTGACAAAGTACCAACCACACAGCGCAGCTAAAAGATCCTGAAATTGATGACGTACCAGCCGTGATGATCTGTATAAGATATCGATATAGAGAGCAATCACTGGGCGAATCTCCCGATATGCCTGGAACCATCCTTTCACGACAGATTGTGGATCATCTCCTATATCAGCAAAAGTGAAAACCATCTCATCTGTAAATTTTCTGGTTGATAATCTCTCTAAATCAGGTAATTGCCTATGTAAGCGAAGAGGCAGCGGCTGATCCATATGCACTGTTGTTATTCGGCAGTCCTTGTTAACACCAATAAACGAAACTAAGGAGGGAGGCCCTCCTATCGCCAATGTTAAAAAGTCAGCTATTTCTCTTTCCCATTCCAGGCACTTCTTGAGACTATTGAACTCCTGAAACTGGACTTCAATCATAGCCTCTTGAGAGAACCCAATGTGCGTCGGGAAACCAAGGGGACGGCTTTGTTCATGTGTTAGATTCAAATCAAACCGAAGTTCGCCTCCATCTATCGGCACCACAATGGGTAACCTGCTCTCAATCTCTATAAATTTGAACCGTCCTTCTTCTTTTTTTGCTAAAATTCCGCTTTGTCCATACCATTCAGTCAACCCTGAGTAAGAAAGCCTGATTTCGTCAAATCCAATTTTATCCAGTGATTGAAAATGCCACCTCTCGATTACCAGATTTGTCTGGTAAGTTGTTGTTGGATAACCACTACCAAAACTTGAATTTATTTCCAAACACCGAATCAAAGTATATTCTTCGCCAGTAGTAGAACGCCCTAGAATAACAGGAATTCTGTTCCAATCCTTATGTTTCCAGATTACAGAGCTTGAGTTTGTTGTGATGTTTAAACTCCCTAAAATATCAAGTTGTCCGCCATCTGAATCTGAAAAGCGTAAAGTTCCAGCAACTCGTTGGTCAGGAAACTCTGGAAGCCACCAAAATCCTCTTTCTTCAAAACGTCCCATATAAAACCTCAGATAAATCTAGTAATCTACAATAGTTGTTATCACTTGCGATTTTCAGATACTCATTTTCAGGATATTCTTTCTCTCCCAAAGCTAACATATTTAAAAGGGTTGTTCGATACTAACTTTTTATGGACAATTTATAGAAATCATTCACCTTTAGCTAATAAGGAGCAGAAAAAACAATGTCAACACCGAAGACAATTCTTGAGTTTGGAAGTTATCATAGCCCCTCGACTCCACCTCAAGCACCTGCTCTGCCTGACTCAATAAGGAATGAACCAAATGCTGAAGCTGAGTTAATTGACCTCAAGGAACATCTCATCTCTGGAATTCTTTCTGAATTACCTGAAGATCCTCGGCAATTGTCTGAGCATTTACCTCACTGGTCCTTTAAAGACATCCGACTCCTTTACGACATCCTTTCTCGAAACCGAAACCTGGTAAATACTTTACAGACAAGGCATCTAAGTCGCTCACATCAATTAGTTATTGATTCGAAAATAGAAACACTCCTTGAAGAACTGAAACCTCTGGGGGTGCTTATTCCGGAACCTGATCAGGTCAAATCCTATTTAAGCCAGTACCCGTCCTTGGCAGAAAAACTCCCTGACATTTGCGCCAAAGTCAAAACAATCCCTCAAAACCCAGCCGAGTTATCGCTTGAAGTAAAAAAACGGATTGAATCTCAAGAAGAAGTGTTCACGCTGTATGTGCGCCCAAGTCAGTATGATGATCAATTATTTAACAAACTTCTTGATGCAATGGACGAATTTGGTGAGTGGCTTTCAACACAAGAGGGGTGGATCTATGTCACAACTGATTTTAAATCAGTCAGGAGGGGGTAATGGGATTCGATTGGAGAGATTTATTGCCTCTTGCCAAAACTCTTCAGGAGAATTGTCCATCTGGAATCACACCTGAAGCTGCATATCGGACGGCTATAAATCGTGCTTATTATGCTGTTTATGGTCATTCAGTTCGTTTTGCGATTGAAAAATATAGTTATACTCCTCAAGGAAGCGCAAAAGATCACTCAGGAGTAAGAAGACATTTCCAAAGAACAAGATCACGGCAACTCTCCATAATGCTTGAAAAACTCTATGAAAATCGTGAGAAATCTGATTATGAGGCGATAGTCCCAGATCTGTCACATCTGGCTAAAGAATCCGTTGACCTTGCGCAACAAGCATTGATCTTCATTGAAAGCTTCTGGAGACCAAGTTCACCGCCTTAATTATCTCAAGAAAGAATCATTTGACAGAATCTTTCTCTCCCAATATTGATTTTGGGCTCAGGGGCAAGCAATGATTGCTTGCCCCAAACCTTCTTATTATTCCAATCCCCCAAACTTCTCGACATAATCCTGCCGGCTCAGGTTGATGATGCGGTGGGCTTCTTCGGCGCCAAAGACGTGGGTGATTTCTGTTTCGCGTTTGGTCGCGCCGGGAATGTCTTTGTAGGTCAAAAAGTAATGCCGCAGCCGCTCGATCAAACTCTCCGGGCACTGGGCAATATCGGTCCATTCACCATACAGCGCGTCGCGATGGAGCACGGCAATGATTTTGTCATCTGATTCATTGCCGTCAATCATCCGCAAGCCACCAATCGGCACGGCACGGACCATAATGTCTCCGTGTTGAATCGGCTTTTCGGTCAGCACGCAAATGTCGAGCGGGTCGCCGTCGCCGACGATTTTGTCAATGCGTCCGGTTCGCTCAGCGCAAAAGGCGCCAATCCGGTCACCGCAATAGGTTTGCGGGATCAGTCCATAGAGCGATGGACAGTGGTTTGAGTACTTTTGTGGGCGGTCCACTTTGAGATGGCCCGTGGTTTTATCAACTTCATATTTCACCGAGTCGGTCGGGACGATTTCAATGTAGGCATTGACGAGCCGTGGAGCATCGTCGCCAACCGGGATTCCATGCCACGGGTGGGCTTTAAAAAGCCGTCCCATGACTTTCCAAAAAACCATTTGTGCTGTATCTACCATTGGGATAAGTCCTTCAAATTACAAAAATTACAGAATATTGCAGGCATCTGTTCGGCAAAGTTTCTTTCCGGCGATGGGTCGCCATGAAGGGTTGATGAACGCAGAAGGAGGACTCCCAATATAGCTGAATCAAC
>DAOQNB010000054.1:3710-11971 GCA_035335845.1 Acidobacteriota bacterium
CGCCATGAAGGGTTGATGAACGCAGAAGGAGGACTCCCAATATAGCTGAATCAACTCATTTCTTCCAATTGATCCCCGTTGAGATACAGAAAAAGAAATTCTCTCGCCTGAAGGCGATACTCTGAACTTTTTCGATTTTTATTTTTTTCTTTTGCATTCCAGGCTTATAATGCTGGTCAGTCCTTGCACAAATTATGCCCCTGAAGTTCGCTTGCCGGACAAAGGACACGTGTATGACGGATCCCCCCTTCCGCAGCCTTTTCTCCGAACCAGATGTGAGGGTTTCGAGGGAAAACCTCCTCCGTATTTCTCAGCAACAATACCTCAATGAGCTTCGGCCCAGTTTGCTGGAACGCGCCCGAGATGGTGACTGTGGCGTGTTGCTTGATGCCGATCAAGTCGGCGATCAAACGCTGTATACAGAAGTGTTTGAGACTCTTTTTTCCTCGGTCCAATCAGACTCAGCCGCGTGCTCACGCCTGATGGCCTTCCTTGACGAACACGACCAGTTGCCCGTCATCAAGGCGATGGCTCAGTTTCTGCTTGAATCGTTTCAAACTCAGCCAACACCAACCGCCGCCCGGCAATGCCTGTTCTTTTCGGCTCGCACCGGCTCGGCAGCCCTTTATTCCGAAGTGGTTGATCAGCTCATGGTGCACTGGCGACGTGGCAACCTGACTGGGATCGAGCCGGCAAACCTGGCGGCTCTGATCGAAAGCCAGTTCTGGCTGCTGCCCGTTCAGGCTCGCTCATCCGGAGATGGTCATGTGTTGAAACGGGTTCTGGCTTTGATGCGACGTGAACTGACAGCCTACGAACCTCACTGATGTTCAGTGAAGCCTTTACCACGGTTGGTTCTTTGTCCCCAGTACAGAAAGGTTTTGTATGGAACTCATTGCTGTTGCAGGAATCGTTTTTGCGTTGATTGTCTTTTTGATGGTCTTTAATTCGTTTTTTGTCAGCGTTGGCGCAACGGAAATTGCGATTAAGGAACGTCGTTACTTTGGTGAAAAAATGCCTCCTGGACGGGTCGTGGCAACGGCTGGCGAAGTTGGCATCCAGGCTGAAGTCCTCAAACCCGGATTACATTTCATCAAATGGCCAATGGAGCGAATTTACAGCAAAGTCCCACTGGTCTCGGTTGGCTCAGACGAAATGGGTATTGTCGAAGCCATTGACGGCGAGCCATTGCCACCAGGCCGAATTTTTGCCCCAGACCGGGCGCAAAATGCTCATAACAATTTTCAAGACCCGATTGCCTTTATCAAACAGGGCGGCGTGAAGGGAATCCAGTTGCGAACACTCCCACCGGGGTTGTGGCCCATCCATCCATATCTGTTTCGGGTTTCAATTGCCAAATCAACGATGATTCCACAGGGCAAAGTCGGCATGGTCATTGCCGCCGACGGCAGTCCGCTTGATCCTGGCCGCCTGCTTGGCAAAGCGATTGAAGGTCACCGCAACTTTCAGGAAGCTGAACAGTTTATCGCGGCCAATGGCCAGAAAGGGTCGCAGGTCGAAGTCCTGACGCCAGGAACGTATCGCATTCACACTGAGTCCATTTCGTTTGCGGGTGAGAAAAAACCGGGAATTTTTACGGTCCGGCTCTGTGATGCCACATTCATTACCGAAAATCAGGTCGGACTGGTCGAAGCCCTCGACGGCTCGCCGCTTGATCCACGTGATTATGTCGCCCAACCAGTCGAAGGCCACGACAACTTTCAGGACGCCGATGAGTTCCTCGCCCGTGGCGGCCAGCGTGGACCGCAGAAAGACATTCTGCTGCCTGGGATTTATTACATCAACCCGCTGCTCTTTAAGGTCATTCCGGAAAAGGCCGGTGAAGTCAAACCCGGCGAAGTCGCGGTGATTGTCTCAAACGTCGGGAAAGATCCATCCGAAGAAATCCGCCGGGCAATGGCGCTCAAGATTCGGGCCCGCCTTGAGCAAGAAGAACAGGAACAGGCCAGACTGATGGCCGCTAAACTCACCGGAACCGCGAAAAAAGCGACAGCCGCAGAACTGGCCGCAGAATTTCGGGTCAATGACCCGGCAGATACGCGGCTTGATCAGGGTGCGCACGAAGCCTATGTCGTGCCCGAAGGCTATCGCGGTATTCGCGAAACAGTGGTTGGCCCAGGCCGCTATTACATCAACACGCTGGCCATCACCCCGATCATCATTCCCACTACCAACCAGACAGTTGAGTGGACGGCTGAAGACATTGATAACACGTTCAACCCGTTTGAAGTCATTTCAAAAGACGGGTTTTCTATGCAACTCGAAGTCCGCGTTGTGTTTCGCGTCAAACCTGAAGATGCACCGTTTATGGTCGCCAAGATCGGCTCGATTGACCGGTTGATCAAAAATGTCATGCATCCGCTGATTGATTCAATTTTCCGCAATCAGGCTTCGGAATCATCCGCGATGGCCTATTTGCAAAATCGTCACGAAGAACAGGAACGCGCTGAAGCCCGTGTCCGGGCACATTTGCTCAAATATCACGTGGATGTAGTCAATGTGCTGATCTGCCATATCCACCTGCCTGAAGAGTTGATGAAAACCCAGACCGAAAAAATCCTGGCCGAACAGCGTCAGAATATGTTCTTTGCCCAGCGTGAGGCAGAAGACAAGCGCATTCAGCTTGAAAAAACCAAAGCCCATGCTGACAACCAGCGCGATCTGATGGCGGCCACGGTCGGCGTTGAAATCGCCACCAAACGCGCCGAACAACGCAAAGCTGAGGGCGAAGGTGAAGCGCACTTCATTTCGGCAACCGGTCGGGCTGAAGCAGAGAAAGTTCGATTGATGGGTGAAGCCCAGGGCGTTGCCTATGCCGAACAGGTCAAAGCGATGGGCCCACAGGGCGTGGCGTTGATTGAAACCTTGAAAGTGATTGGTGAAAAAGGAGTTCGCATCACACCTGACGTGATGGCCACAGGCGGCCAAAGCGAAGGTGGTGGCGGGCTTGGGACGTTGCTCCTGCTCAACCTGTTCCGGGACCGCCTGGGTGATGGCGGGAAATAGGGGTTAGGGTTTTCGGAAGGGATGAGGGATGAAAGATGAGGGATGAAAAAAATCACCCTCTCACCTTGTCATTCGGTCATCTTGTCAGGGTTCCAGGGTTTGAAAGACCGGGGTTAGGGGCATAAGCGCCAGGATAAGGATTTTAGCCCGGCACGGGCGTCGTACAATAGCCGTGGTGCGCAGCCCACGGAAACAAAACCAACCATTGATTCAAAAACCCGGAACCCGGAACCCGGAACCCGGAACCCGGAACCCTGCTTTCCTCACCGAATCTTGCCCGGGCTGCGGAACCGTCCAACAGCGGTGCCGTTGCCATTGGGCGTTCCAACCAGTGCCCAGCCGCCGGTTGACACAAAACGACCCTGGATCCGGTGATTTCCGGTATCGCCAACGATCACAAATGGCATTCCGGCAAACGGTCCGGTCGCAAACAGGCTGACGGTTACGCCTTCAGCCCGGTTGACTTGACCGAGTGAGGAACCAGCCAACGCCATGCTGGTTGAATTGGCCGGATTGGCATTTAGAAATCGTAAAATACGCGAGTTGCCTGTGTCGGCAATATACAAAGTCCCAGTTGTATCAATCGCAACCCCTTGTGGATTCTGGACTTGATTGAGCCCAACACCCCGCGAAGCAACAATCACCCCGGTGGTACTGCTCGTGACGGTGCTGGCATTGTTAATGCGCAAAATCCGGCTATTTGATTCATCCGCCACAAACAACCTGAAACTCAAATCAATGGTCAATCCACGTGGGCTGCCAACCTGACCGCTCCCGGCGCCGTTGGTGGCAATCACGACACCAAATCCAGGAATCCCCCCGTCAAATCGAAGCACCCGCCCGTTGCCAGTATCAGCAACATAGAGATTGCCTTGTGGATCGTAAGCCAGCCCTTGCGGTGCTCGCACCTGATTCAAGCCAGCACCCACATTGGCAAAAGTTGCCCACGACGCACCGCCATCAGTTGACCACTGAATGCGGTTGTTCCCAGTATCAGCCACGTAAATCCGCTGGCCACTGGCATCAAATGCCGCCGCCTCTGGCAATCGGAACTGACCATCACCCGAACCAACCATTCCGGTTCCAATCACAGACCAGTTGTTGCCGTCAAATTGCTGGATTCGATTGTTTGAAGTGTCGGCGACCATCAGAATAGACCGCTCAAGGCCGCATACGTCATAAGTAATTGTTACCGTATCGCTTACCGAACCACAGGGCCCAGGCGGATCATCCGCCGTCAACGTCAGTGTCACGGATCCAGAGGAAACTTCAGCCGGCGTCGGAGTATAGGTGGCGTTGAGCGTGCGATTGTCAGGGGTGAACGTGCCGCCACCGCCGCTCCAGGTACCAGCCGTTCCACTGCCACCAATGACCCCTGCGAGCGTGACGGCAGGTTGATTGTCACATACCGTTTGCGGCAAACCAGCATCCACAGTCGCCACTGAGTTGACCGTCATGGTGGCGCTCCCGCTCCCGGTCAACCCACAACCATTGACGTCGCTTCCGGATTGGAGGGTGTAAGTTGTTGTGGATGAAGGCGAAACCATAAATGTCAAAGGACTGCTCCCCATCTGGGTGCCGCCGCCATTGGTGAGCGTAACCGTGTATGGGCCAACCCCTCCTGACACGGTTACGGTCACAGGAAACGTTCCCGGAGTATCAGCGCAACTGGTGCCGCTCCCGCTGACCGTTGCGGTAATGGGACCGCAAACAACCTGACAGGCTGAAAATTCAGATGAGTTTCCAGCAGCATCCGTCGCAATCGCCGTCACAACCTGTCCAGCAGTGGTTGCAACGGGCAATGTCGTACTGAAACTTGCATTGTTCCCGATAGTTGTAACATTGGTAAACCCAAGAAAGATCTGACCTTCCCCATTTCCAGAAGCATCGCAGGTTGGGTTTGAGAAAAATTCGATTCGGAAAGCTGTGTTTGCTGAGCTGTTGAGCGTTCCGGTGACGATGGTATTGCTCCCAGATGCCGTGGCCCCGGTCAATACCGGGAAGTTCTGCTGCCCGTTCACACCAAAATCCACATCATTGAGGTCGTTAGGGGTCACACCGTCCACGGTGGTCAGCGATGCAGCAATATCAATTCCGACACCCCCATTTGAGAAAATCGAGTTGCCTAAAATTCGATTGTTGGCCGCACCAGAGCCCACCAGATGCACACCAGCAAAGCTATTTGCGGCAATGACATTTCCTTGCCCGGCTGACGTCCCACCAATGGTATTGGTGTCGGCGGCAATTACCACAACGCCATAATCAGAGTTTCCGAGGCCCGAAACCACCATTCCATTGGCATCAGTACCAATATAATTTCCAGCCACGAGCATGCCGTTGATTCCAGCAGCATCAATCCGAACTCCGCCCGCTCCGTTGCCGGAAATCACATTGCGTTGGATAGCGGTGGAACCGCCAATCGTTGTGGTTGAACTGCTGGTGTCAACTCCGTGAAAACTATTTCCTAAATCGCCAGTTCCAGCCGCATTGACACCAAGATAATTTCCCACAATGGTGTTGCCAGTCGGCGGGTTGGTGTTGCTAAAGACAATGTCAACGCCGTGGCTGTTATTCCCTGAAATGACATTGCGGTTGCCGACGGCATTTCCACCGATGGTGTTGCTGGTTGAATTTGTAATGCGGATTCCATCAAGAAAATTGCCCAGATCAGTGTCGCCAGCCACATTGGTGCCGATAAAACAGCCCTCGATCTGGTTGCCAGAGCCAGTGCTGAGTTCAATCCCATATGCCTGAAAACGGTTGATGACGAGCCCCGAAATCACACAGTTTGAAGCATCAACCTGGAGTCCCCGCGACGCCGGGCCAGCGCCAGTACCATTGAGTTCGATGCGCAAAACCGCATTATCTCCAATGGAAAGCGTGTTTCGCGAAGCACCTGATTGTGAGTACCCGTTGATGGTCAACGTCTCCTGGATGGATGGAAGGTTCGTGCTTCCAGTCGGTGCAATCGTGTGTGGTCCGGCACCAGCAATAGCGAAATTGATGACATCTGCCCCGCTACTGGCATTGGCTTGCTGGATGGCTGCCCGCAAGGTGCAATTTCCGCTTCCGTCATTACAAACACCATCGGCGGTGTTGCTATCAGCACCGTTTCCAGTTGAATTGACCGAAAACGTTGCCATCGGCAAGGTCACCAATCGCATCAGCGGCACATCACCGGTTTGCAGCACAACCAGATCTTCCAGCCCATCACCGTTGATTTTGAGCGGCAGCACATCCACAACTTGATCGAAGGTGGTTAACTCAATTGGTTCAAATTTTTGCTCTGAACTGGCCGTCACCACGTGCATTCGGCTGGTGATGTCGGTTGCCAGTAAATCCGCATAGGGCAGACTCGACATATTGGCGACTGTCAATTGAGCAACCTGCGAGCCGAGAAATCGTGTTTCATCACGCCAGTTTCCGAGCGAACCAGCACCCTCCTGGATTGAGGCTTTCATGGAATGGCTGGCGACATCTCCATTTAAGATATGGAGTGAGCCGGCGGTATCCAGGACCGCCACATCCAGTGCGTGCCCTCCGGTAAAGTTTCCCACGGCCACAGAGGTCAACACCTCGGGAAACGCCTTGATTTCAACCTGCGCCGGAGCAACCGCCGCACTTAGATCGCGGCCTGCAATCACGATCAGGTCTTTTTCAGCGACACCGACGACATCAGCCCAAACGGAGCCGATGACGTTTCCAACGGCAATCTCAGTCACCGGGGATGGAACGGAAATCGTTTCGGGTTGTGCTTCAAGCCCACCAGTTGCCGAATCAAAAACCAGAAGGTGTGCTCCGGCAGCCATTGAAACTCCAAGCATCACATCATTGAGTCCATCGTGCCGGTTTATCTGGCCAACTTGAAATGCGGTAATTGAACCGGGAATCTTGATTTCCCTTGCTGGAAGAACATTTCCATTCCCATCACCAGCCAGCAGCCAGAGCTGAGTGCTTCCGCGCCGGGTGCAGAGTACATCCTGGTGCCCATCACCAGTGAAATCTCCGGTTTCGACAAACAGTGGGACTTCCGGGACATTCGCCGCAAGTCGCCCTGGGAAAAAGGAGTCTGACTGGCCAGCTTCAGCTTCAGTCAACCCACCGCCAAAGCCTTCTGGATTCCCCAGATGAATCTTGATCACGCCGCCAGTTTCAGTACTCCAGGCAGTTACCAGGTCCGGGATGCCATCCTCATTCAAATCAGCGCTTGCCAGAGCCAGCGGAGTTTCTCGGCCAGCAGGCCGGACCAGTTCAGCCGGACCTCCGCGTGAGGTTTCAATTCCCTGACTGAGATTGAGAAAGGGGTGGCTGTGGCCTGTACCTTCAATGGGGATTTGCTTCAAACGACGGCTGCCCGAAGAAACTGAGTTCACGGGATTAACTGAGAATTTAGTTGAAGACTCGCCTGATCTCATAACCAGAACTGATCCAATCAATAAAATACAAATCATCCATAATTGAATAAGGGGTCGCATAGCGTGAAACTCCTGTAGTTTCGAGTACATACAATTCTTTCAAAGGAGGAATGGACCTGGCAGGAAGAAATTTCTGGTAAAAAGGAAATTGCCAAACCGTGTCTGAAACGTGGGTCCATCTTCAACGTTCGTCCACGTTCCGGACGCAATTTGGCAGGTATCGAATGCTTTCTCGAAAACCATCATGTGTTCGACATTCTCAGTCTGAATCAGGATAATGGAAGAGTTTTTCGACCAACGGCCTGTTTTTTCAATCAGCGGCCTGTCTTTTCGACGAACGGTTTGTTCACAGGCCATCCCTCACTCAGTCCACTGCCGATGTTTTCCCGATTCTTCCTGCGGCTTCGAATGTGGGTTCAACACCTGTCGGAAAGCACCCAGTCTTTTCCTGACAGGCAGCGCCATGCTGTGTTTCAAATAACCAGGATGTGCCTGTGGATACTCCTCTTTGTCGTCAGTCCAGGAACTCAACTCTGGGCAAAATCAGACTCATCTGTTCCAACTCGTCATTTCTCGCTTATTCGCAACTGGCAGGTCGAAGATGGATTGCCGCAAAATACAATCCTGCGAATCCTGCAAAGTCAGGATGGGTATGTGTGGTTTGTAACATTTGGCGGGCTGGTTCGATTTGATGGGGTGACCTTTACGACGTTCAACACAGAGAACACGCCTGGATTTCTATCAAACCGGCTCATTGCCCTCTATGAATCCCACGACAAAAGTTTATGGATTTCAACCGAACTCGGCGGGCTCATGCAG
>DAOQNB010000054.1:12071-14663 GCA_035335845.1 Acidobacteriota bacterium
AGAAGGCCACCTGTGGGTTGGTGGTTTTGACGAATTGATTCACCGCTCTCCGCTTGGGGAAATTCAGCGTCTGGTGCCTCCGGGAAGGCAACACCCTACGTTTCGCTGGATCAGTCACGTGATTCAAACCCGGTCAGGTATCCTGTGGGCTGCCACCGATTTAGGGTTGTTCCAGATACAGAAGCATTTGACTGAATATCGCCTGGTCTTCACAGAAACAGTCCCCCAGCTCAATGTGCTGTCACTGATGGAAGATCACGAAGGGACGCTGTGGGCTGGCTCCAGTGGCAATGGATTGTTTAGCTTTCGAAATGGTGTCGTTTCAGCCTACACCGCAACCGAGGGTATTTCCGATCAGGAAATCAAAACCGTCGGCGGAGATCGTCGCGGAAATATCTGGGTGGGAGTTGGCGACCAACTCAAATGGATTGCTCCGGACAAACAGATTTCCGCTCTGCCGCTGCCAGACAATCTTAAAGTCTCAGATATTTTTGCCCTTTGCGAAGATCTGGAAACCAATCTCTGGATTGGAACCGCTCAAGGTGTGTTGCGGTTCAAAGACGGACGGTTTACTCGCTTTACCGAAGCCGATGGGCTCTCAAACAATAACGTGAATGCCATTTCGCTTGGTCCAACCGGAACCCTCTGGGTCGGGACCTGGCGTGGATTCAGCCGCTGGGACAATGGCCGGTTTGTGTCGTTTATCCCAAACGAAACAATTGCCGGGAACTGGATTCGGTCCATTTTGGAAACTCCCGATGGCACCATCTGGCTCGCAACGGATAACGGGCTCACGCAATTTCAGAATGGCCGATTTACACGGTTCACCACTCGCGATGGGCTATCTGACAATTTGACCCGGTCGCTCTTTCTCGACAACGATGGAACGGTTTGGGTTGGAACCTATGGTGGAGGATTAAATCGCCTCAAAGATAGCCGGTTCACCCAGTTCACCCCATCAAATGGCCTCTTTGACAATGTGGTTTCAGCTATTTTTGAAGATTCGGACGGGTCATTCTGGTTGAGCGGAAATCGCGGCATTTGCCGGGTTTCCAAACGTGAGTTAAATGATTATGCCGACGGGAAAAGGACTTCGATTTCAAGTGTCGGCTATGACAAAGCCGATGGCATGGCGGTGAGTGAGACCAATGGTGGATTCCAACCGGCTGGCTGGAAGGCAACGGATGGCACCTTGTGGTTTCCGACCTTGCGCGGTGTGGTCTCGGTTGACCCAGGAAAACTCAATCGGGTGCCCCCAGTGGTGCGAATCGAACGCCTTACCATTGATGGCACTTCGCGGTTGCCTCAAGACCACCTGACGTTTGAGCCAGGTCAAACCAAATCAGTTGAAATTCATTACACCGGGCTCAGTTTTGCCGTCCCCAGTAAAGTCAAATTTCGATACCAGCTCGAAGGATGGGATCCAACCTGGGTTGAGGCTGGCACGCGACGAACAGCCTATTTTACCAGTCTGCCGCCTGGGAATTATCGCTTTCGGGTCGTGGCCTGCAACAATGACAGCATCTGGAATGAAACCGGCGCGACATTGACCTTTACCATCAAACCACGCTTTTACCAGACCACGTGGTTTTATGCTGGATGTGGATTGACCTTGTTTGGGTTTGGGCTGGGCATCCAGGCGCTCCGGGTGCGTCAGATTCGGCGGCGGGCTGAAATCCTCGAACGCATTGTCCGTCAACGCACTGAAACGCTCCGCCAGGAAAAAGAAAAAACCGAAGTCGCCCGCCTTGAAGCCGATATCCAGCGCCGGGCTGCCGAGGCGGCTGACCATCTCAAGACTGAACTCTTGAGCATTGCGGCCCACGACCTGAAAAGTCCGCTCTATACCATCAAAGGCTTTGCCTCAATTACACAGGACACCTTGCAGCACATTGACCAGGCCCGCCAGTGCGACGAATACCTGTCATTCATTGATTCCGAATCCCAGCGGTTGCTCAATCTGATCAATGCCTTACTCGATATGGCAGCACTTGAAAGTGGGAAAGTTCGGCTTGAAAAAAAAACAAGTTGACTTATCAACTCTTGTCAAATCAGCTATTTCCACATTTCAACCACAAGCCGCAGCCAAACACCAAACCTTGAATGTAACAACAACTGGACATTGCCAGATCGAGGGCGATGCAGAACGATTGAGTCAGGTTCTGGAAAATTTATTGAGCAATGCCATCAAATTCACACCGCCTGGCAAAGAAATTGAGATCGCGCTTGAATGCTGTGCCCACCTGGTCCGAACCTCCATCAAGGACGCTGGCCCAGGACTCACCGCAGACGATCAAACGCGGCTCTTTACCCGCTTTCAACGACTGAGCGCCCGTCCAACCGGCGGCGAATCATCAACCGGGCTGGGCCTTTCCATCGTCAAAGATCTGATTGAATTGCACGGTGGGCGCGTCGGAGCGAAAAATCATCCTCACGGTGGAAGCATTTTTTGGTTTGAGCTTCCGAGAGGAATGAAGAATGAAGAATTGAGAATGAAGAATGAAGAATGAAGAATGAAGAATGAAGAATTGAGAATGAAGAATTGAGAATGAAGAATGAAGAAAACTCGGGTTCCGGGTTCCGGGTTCCGGG
>DAOQNB010000055.1:0-2275 GCA_035335845.1 Acidobacteriota bacterium
TGGTTCTTGGTTCTTGGTTCTTGGTTCTTGGTTCTTGGTTCTTGGTTCTTGGTTGAAGGAAACTCTCTTGTTTGGGCCACAGCCCAACTTCTTCAGCCCTCAGCCCCAAGCCCGCTTTCTTCAGCCCCCAGCCCGATGTCTTTCCGCTCCATCATTAAATGGCAATATCAGTGCGGAACTGCTGGCCATTAAACTGAATTTTGGAAACTGCGGTGTAGGCCCGTGTGTGCGCTTCAGTCAAATCACTCCCCACGGCGGTTACATTCAGAACGCGACCTCCGGCAGTGAGGTATTTCCCCGTGGTGTCATCACGGGTGGTTCCAGCGTGAAAAAGATGGACCCCAGGCACTGCGTCCGCTTCTTTTAATCCAGTAATCGGCTGGCCGGGAGTATAGGTATTGGGATAGCCACCCGAAGCCATGACCACAGTCACAACTGAATCATCTGACCATTGGAGATCAACACTATCGAGCCGGCTATTGACGATGGCCTCACACACCTCAACCAGATCTGTTTTCAAGCGCGGCAATAAAACCTGAGTTTCCGGGTCTCCCAACCGCACATTGTATTCCAGCACGCGTGGTCCGGCTTCGGTCAGCATCAGTCCAATATAGAGAACCCCTTTATAGAGAATACCTTCCGCCTGAAGGGCTGCCAGGGTGGGTTCCGCAATCTTGCGCATCAATTTACCCTGCAGATATTCATCCAGCAGACCCGGCGCTGAAAAAGCCCCCATCCCGCCCGTGTTTGGGCCCGCATCGCCATTGTACGCCCGCTTATAATCCTGGGCTGGTGGGAGCGGGCGAATCGTCCGACCATCGGTAAAGACCAGAAACGAAGTCTCTCGACCGACCAGACATTCCTCCAATACAATTTTTGACCCGGCCTCACCTAGTTTTTTATCAACCATCATCATATGGACAGCCGCTCTGGCTTCAGCCAGATCCTGGGCAATAACCACTCCTTTTCCAGCCGCCAGACCATCTGCCTTGACCACAATTGGGAATCCATGAAAGTTATTGCTCAGAATATCTTCCGCGGCTTCAACCGATTCACAGACCGAAAACATGGCGGTCGGGATGTGATGGCGCGACATAAATTCTTTGGAAAAGATCTTGCTTCCTTCCAGTTGAGCCGCCATCCGTGAAGGCCCGACAAAGGGCAGATTATAGCGGGCAAACATATCGGCTGCCCCGTACACCAGCGGCAACTCTGGACCACAAATCGTCAGATCAACCTTTAATTCCTGGGCCAGCAAGGCGAGCTTCTCAGGTCGCTTCAAATCCGCCTCAATACATTTGGCATGCTGGGCAATCCCAGCGTTCCCAGGCACACAAAACACTTGTGAAACACGTGGACTCTGCAACAGTTTCCACACAATCGCTGCTTCGCGTCCGCCGCCGCCAAGTACAAGAATTTTCATAAACGGTACATTTCTAAAAGATGAAGAATTATGAGATGAGGACAGGAGGTTGTTTTTCCAACATTGAACGTGACGGTTCGTACCTGTCAATCACCATCTGAGGGTGTGTCCGGCAGGAAACACAGCCCAAACAGATTGGCTTCCAGACTCAAGCCATCCTGCCGTGACATTTCCTCACCGTGAGAAAGCGCTTCCAGGCAGTATCGGACGTTTTTGACCGAACCACGTGTCAAGCGTTGGGCAAGGACCTTGGCTGCGGTGAGCAAGCGGGCAGGCTCATGCACCCGATTGACCAGTCCAATGCGGTAGGCTTCGGGCGCTGGGATTGTTTCCCCAGTCAAGAGCAATTCGACAGCCCGTCCGCGCCCAACGAGCCGGGTCAGCCGGTGTGTCGCGCCAAAAGCTGGAAATTTCCCCTGGATGACTTCCGGATGTCCAAACCGGGCGGTGGTCGAAGCAACTCGCACCGTACAGGCGAGCGCCAATTCACACCCAGCCCCCAAAGCCACACCATTGACCGCCGCAATGACTGGGATACCCAGTGTTTCAAGCTGTCCAAACACCTGTTGACCACGCTGGGCAAAGCGTCGGGCTTCGAGTGGGCCAAGCGGTGCCAGTTCAGCAAAATCCAGGCCCGGCACAAACACTTCGGTTCCCTTCCCGGTAATAATTACCGCTTTCCACTCACTGGATGTAAGCCCGGCGACCACCGCTTCAAGTTCACGAAAGATCTCAAGGGTCAGCCCCTGCTCGCGGGGTTCACAGCCGATCACCAGGCAGGCAATCCCGTCGGCAATGGGGTCAATTGTGACGTAACGTGGTGTGGTCATTGACGTTTAGGTTGTACCGTAG
>DAOQNB010000055.1:2375-6419 GCA_035335845.1 Acidobacteriota bacterium
CTACTGACGATTGACTTAGTTCTCAGAATTATGTCGTCGCTTGTAATGACGGCTCAGTTCCGGGTGATTCAGCTCCAGCCGTGGCTGGTGCCACATATCCACAGCCTTCCTTATCAGCACAATACAGAATCGTCCCTTCTTTTTTGGTTGTTTTTTCAAGTAGAAACGCGGCTTTGCACTTTGGACAAGGAGTTGGGATTGGCCGATCCCAGTACACAATTTCACACTTGGGATACTCAGTACATCCGTAAAAGGCTTTCCCCCGCTTGGATTTCTTGACGGCAATTTCGCCCTTGCACCCTTTTCGGGGACAGGCAATCAAGGTGTCACGCTTGATGTATTTGCACTTTGGATAGGCCGAGCAGGAAACAAATTCGCCAAAGCGGCCCTGTTTCCGGGCAAGTTGCTTGCCACATTGCGGGCATAATTCTTCGAGCAGCACGTCTGGTTTGCGAACCACGCCTGATTTGCGAATCTGGCGGGTGGTTTTACACTCTGGATACCCGGTGCAGGCTAAGAATTCACCCCAGCGGCCTTTTTTGAGGGCCATGGGTTTCCCGCAGGTATCACAGGTCTCGTTGGCATACGGGTTTTCCACTGGTTCAGCGGATTCAGTCGCCGGGGTTTCAAGATCGCGAGTGGCTTTGCATTCAGGGTTGGTGCAGGACAGAAATTTTCCGAATCGCCCAAGCTTGAGCACCATCGGCGATTCGCATTTGAGACATTTTTCGTCGGTAGGAACACCGGCCTTGGCTCGATTGATGTTGCTTTCGGCTGATTTCAACTCAACTCTGAATTTTTCATAAAAGGACTTGAGCGCTTCCCGCCAGTTCAAACTTCCTTCTTCGATGGCATCCAGTTGAGCTTCCATGGCGGCGGTGTAATTGATGTTAAACAGGTCAGTAAAATTTTCGACCAGAACATCGTTGACCACCATCCCAAGTTCAGTCGGACGGAAACGGCCTTCCGTTTTTTCAACATAAGCCCGACTCAGAATCACTGACAGGATTTGTGCATAGGTTGATGGTCGGCCAATCCCTTCTTCCTCAAGCGCTTTCACCAGTGTGGCCTCAGTAAACCGGGGAAGCGGTTTGGTAAAACTCTGATTGGCTGCCACCCCCAGGCAGTTCAGAATCTCACCGATTTCCACCTTGGGCAGTTTGAGGGCGAGTTCCTCATCTTCTGTATCCCGCTCGTCTTTCCCTTCTTCATAAACTGCAAGAAAACCTGGCGTACGCAGAACCGACCCGGTAGCCCGAAACAAAAACTTGGGCCCAGCCTGAATATCAATGGTGGTGGCATCAAAGACAGCCGGCATCATTTGCGAAGCAACAAACCGCTTCCAGATGAGTTTATAGAGTGCTAACTCATCTTTTCCTAATGATTTGGCTACACTTTCAGGCGTCCGATACACCGAAGTTGGGCGAATGGCTTCGTGAGCATCCTGGGCATCTTTTTTGGTTTTGTAGCGCACTGGTTGCGGGGTCAGCGACGAAGCACCAAATTGTGCCTGGATAAACTCGCGGACTTCAGTAATCGCCCCTTCAGACACACGCGTCGAGTCGGTTCGCATATAGGTGATTAACCCGACGCTGCCTTCGCTCCCCAGGTCAACCCCTTCATAGAGCGACTGTGCCACCTGCATGGTTTTCTTCACGGCAAACCCAAGCTTGCGGGCGGCTTCCTGCTGAAGTTTTGACGTGATAAAGGGCGGAACCGGGTACCGCTTTTTCTCTTTGGTTGTCACCGATGCCACTTTCCATTCTGGAACCGCTTTGAGTTCGGTTTCAATTGCGCGCGCATCGGTTTCATTTTGGATATGAACTTCGGTCTTTTTGAAGTTGTCGAAATCACCGGTTTTGAGGGTTTTTCCTGAAATTTGATGGAGCGATGAAGTAAATTGCGGCGGCAGTTTTGCCTTCAATTCAGCCGCAAACGTCCAGTATTCAGTTGGTTTAAATGCCTGAATCACTCGCTCGCGTTCCACCACCAGTCGCAAGGCCACCGATTGCACCCGACCAGCCGAGAGCTTGCCCCCAACTTTACGGCATAACATCGGGCTGACTTGATATCCGACCAGACGATCCAAAACCCGGCGTGCCTGCTGGGCATCCACCCGGTGCGAATCAATCTGTCTGGGCACTGAAATCGCCTTCTGAATTGCTTCCTGGGTAATTTCGTTAAACATCAGCCGGTAGACCGGTTTTTTCGACCGGGCACCAGCCAGTTCTTCGCGCAAATGCTGACAAATCGCCTCCCCTTCACGATCCGGGTCGGCTGCCAGATAAATGATTTCAGCTTCTTTGGCAGCCTTTTTCAGTTCGCGCAATGTCTTGGAATTATTGCGTTTAACCGTATCCGGAATGACTTCGTATGTGGGTTCAAAGCCGTGCTCCACATCAACGCCAAGCCCTTTATCGGGCAGATCTTTGATATGTCCGTTAGACGCCATCACCGTAAACGTTTTGCCAAGATATTTATTAATCGTTTTGGCTTTAGCTGGTGATTCAACAACAACAAGCGATTTTGACATGCTCAATCCTTGAAATGGTTCTTGGGTTTTGGTTCTTGGTTCTTGGTTCTTGGGTTTTGGTTCTTGGTTCTTCGTGCTTTGTTCTTCGTGTTTCGTTCCTGATTCTTCGAAGTATTGGTTCCGAAGCACCAGGCACCAGTCACCACGCACGGATCACAGCTTTCTCACATACAACTTCCCTGGTAATTGATGGATGCGATCTTTGAGTTCCAGTTGAAACAGGGCGTTTACGAGACGTGGCTGATTGAGCTTACTTTGGACTAACAAAACATCAATGTGAATCGGTTCATCCAACCCAATCAGACCAAAGAGTTGACGTTCGTCTTCAGTGAGTGAAGCCAGATCAGCACGAGCCTTGATCAGATCACCCGAAGGGACTTCATCAGCCTGGCGCAACTGACGCTGCAAATCATATGAAAACTCAGCTACCACATCCTGCCAGTCCAGCACCAGTTTGGCGCCATCCTGGATCAACCGGTTTGGGCCGATTGATTTGGCAGAAGTGATATTGCCTGGCACGGCAAAGACTTCGCGGTTTTGCTCCATTGCCATACGGGCCGTAATCAAAGAGCCAGATCGCTCTGAGGCTTCGACCACAACCACGCCTCGACACAATCCTGAAATGATGCGGTTGCGGTACGGAAAGTTTTGCGGAAGCGGCGGCTTTTGAACCGGAAATTCAGTCACCAGCGCACCATAGTCCAGAATCATATCCGCCAGTTTGCTGTTTTCTTTCGGGTATCGCTCGTCCAGCCCGGTTCCCATAATCGCAATCGTCAAGCCACGAGATTCAATCGCTCCCTGATGAGCCGCCGTGTCTATCCCGCGCGCCAATCCAGAAACCACCGTCACCCCATGGCTTGTCAAGTCACGCGCCAGTCGAGTCGCGGCGTTCTGTCCATAGGTCGAACAATGCCGCGCACCGACAATGGCCACACAGGGTTGTTCCAGTGCTGACGTCAGATCACCCTTGAAATACAGCACAATAGGGGGATCTGGGATTTCGCGCAAGTGCAGAGGGTACTCCGCATCCTGAATCGTGATGGCCGAAGCACCCTGCTGCTGGAGCCAGAGCAACTGGGCATCGGCTTCGCGATATCCGTTCTGACTGAGAATCGCCTCTCGGGTGTCTTCTGAAAGCCCAATTCCCTCAAATTGTTGCCGATTTGCCCGGAATACGGCTCCAGGAAACCCAAACCGTTTCAATACTTTCTGGGCTGTCATCGGCCCAATGCCCGTGGTTAAACTGAGGGCAATCCAATCTCGCACATCGTCACGCATAGCACCTCGCTTCGGGGTGGAAAGATGCGGAAAACGAGCCTGATGAAATTCAATTTAAGTTGAATTTGAATTTCCATCAGTCCGTCTTCCGGACAATTTCCACCATAGAGCAAGCGTTATGCCTCAATGACTTCCACGTGCGGCGTCACCACCTGTTTTTGAAGCAACGCTGGCCAGTAGGCCACAATTTCCTCAACTTTGGGTCGCCCTCCGGCAAAACCAGTCACGGT
>DAOQNB010000055.1:6519-11983 GCA_035335845.1 Acidobacteriota bacterium
GATGAGAAACTCATCGAAACCTTATAAAACTCGGTGGCCGGCTTGCCTTCGATTCCAAAAAATCGCACCCGGTCCGGCCCATCAGCCTCAAGATGAATCGTGGTGAAATCGGCGACGCAATCTGGGGTGATGTACTCGTGCGGGTCACCCATTTCATAGACCAGTTGTTCTTTGATCACAGCGGGCGTAATGCGACCACCCGTCCCGGTGTGTTTGGTAATCACAAACGTCCCATCCGGAGAAGCTTCAACGATTGGAAAACCAACATTTTCCAGATTGGGAATCGTCTCCCAATCCACCAGGCAGTTTCCGCCCGATGCCTGAGCCCCGCATTCAATCGTGTGCCCGGCAATAGTTCCGGCAGCCAGCTTGTTCCAATCATCAGCCGCCCAGCCAAATTCGTGTCGCAATGGCGCCAGCGTCAACCCGGTATCTGTACACCGACCGGTGATAATAATCTGGGCATCTTGTTGGAGAGCTTCCAGAATTGGCTGCGCCCCAAAATACACATTGGCGCTCTGCACCTGAGGACGAATCGTGGAAAGCGGCTCGCCCGTATCCATATTCTTTAAGGCATGACCATCAGCCAGAATCGAATCCAGCCGACCCATAATGTCATCACCGGCCACAATTCCAATTTTGAAGCGCCCGGAAAGTCCATGTTTGGCGGCCACAGCCTGAATTGCCTCAGCACAGGCTCGTGGATTCACCCCACCGGCGTTGGCAATCACTCGAATGTTGCGATCAACCAGCGTCGGCAGTACCCGATCAATCATCGCGACAAAGTCACGGGCATACCCGGCTTTGGGATCACGGGCGCGTTGTTTCTGCATAATCGACATGGTGACTTCGGCCAGATAATCGAGAATCAAGTAGTCAATCGGGCCGCCTTCAACTTGACGAAATGGGGCTTCCAGCCAGTCACCCCAAAATCCCTGCCCACTAGCAATGCGGATTGTTTTCATGATTCAATCAAAGTCCTTCTACACCGGGAATGGTTCGTTTGCTTCCCGGAAAATCCTGATATTTATGAGTGAAAATGTATGGATGAAACGGTGTTAGAACGTGCGAAGCGGATCAAAGTGCTGCTCATGGATTGCGATGGAGTGCTCACCGATGGCCGGATTATCTTGCTTCCCGACGGGCAAGAGGTCAAGGCTTTCAATTCACAAGACGGTCATGGTTTGAAATTAGCCCAGCGCGGCGGCATCCGAACCGGAGTAATTACGGGCCGAAAATCTGGCGCACTGGAACAGCGTGCCCGCGAAGTCAGCATCGAATTTCTTTACCAAAACGCGAAAGACAAAAGTGCCTGCCTGGATGAACTCTTACAGGCACAAGGGTTTGACCCACAGACAATTGCGTTTGTCGGTGATGACCTCCCCGATATCCCCGTCATGCACCGCGTTGGCCTTGGCATTGCCGTTCACAATGCAGTTCCTGAAGTACGCGAGCACGCCCACTATGTGACCCAGGTGACTGGTGGTCGCGGGGCCATCCGCGAAGTGGTCGAACTCCTGCTCAAAGCCCAGGGCAAGTGGGAATCTGAAGTGTCACGGTTTATTGCTTAAAACCAGAGCTGAAGAAAACGGGCTGAAAACATCGGGCTGAAGTCTCGCAAGCTCGGGGCTGAAGACTTTGGGTTTGGGGCTGAATTACCCACTTTCTTCAGCCCGTTTTCTTCAGCCCCAAGCCCTGAGCCCGAGGGTTTTTCAGCCCGATGTCTTTCGGAGAATTGCCTATGTCATCGCTTCCATTTGATTCCAAACCACTTGAAGTCACTACCGCTCAGGCGATCATCCTGGAAACGATTGGATTTGCGGGAGTTGAACGGGTCAGCCTGACCGAGGCACTGGGACGTGTACTCTGGGAAGAAATGATCGCTCCGGCTGATATTCCGCCACATCCCAATTCCGCTATGGATGGCTATGCCGTGCGGGCGGCTGATCTGGCAGAATGCTCGGCTGAATCTGCCGCACGACTGAAAGTGGTCGCCGATTTGCCCGCCGGATATGTCCCTCAAGCTCCGCTTGGACCAGGCGAAGCGATTCGCATTATGACCGGGGCGCCAATTCCGGATGGGGCTGATAGCGTCGTGATGGTTGAACGCACCGCTAAAGACGGGGAATTTGTAAAGGTTTTCAAACCGACGCGCCCCACTGAAAACATCCGTCCACGGGGCGAAGACATCCGCACCGGCGATGTTTTGATGCAGCCCGGGGCTCAGCTTCAAGCGGCTGAAATTGGAACCCTCGCGGCAATCCAGCGCGCTTTCGTCACGGTGGCACGCCGTCCGCTGGTGGCGATTCTTTCAACGGGTGATGAACTGGTGGAAGTGGATGAACCATTGACACCGGGCAAAATCGTCAATAGCAATGCCTATTCCCTGGTGTCGCTGGTGCGTGAAGCTGGTGGCGTTCCGATCCATTTGCCACTGGTGCGCGACAGTCGTGAAGCACTCAAACAGGCGATTATTCAGGCACTGGCGGCAGATGTGGTGGTTTCATCAGGAGGGGTTTCGGTTGGTGATTATGACTATGTCAAGCCGGTGCTGCTGGAAATGGGGCTGGAGCCAAAATTCTGGCGAGTACGAATGAAACCAGGGAAGCCATTGTTATACGGGATATTGCACGGCAAACCCTATTTTGGACTGCCAGGCAACCCGGTTTCGAGCATGCTGACCTTTTTGCTGTTTGCGCGTCCGGCGCTCCGCAAATTGATGGGGTATCCGGCATCAAGCTGGCATCTTCCTCAAATTACAGCCGTGACCGAAAGCGATATCCGAACCAAGGGTGACCGCCCAACTTTTCTGAGAGCCAATGTCAGCTACCAAAACGGCCAGTTCGTGGCCAAAGCAATGGCTTCTCAAGGATCAGGAGTCCTCAGTTCAATGCTGGGGGCAGAAGGGTTGATTTTCCTGGAAGAAGGCACGTCAGCGGTTGCGGCTGGTCAGACTGTCCCGGTCCTGCTCATTCGCAATCCATTCCGGTTTTAAGTTCAGTTTGAACTTTGAATTCTGATGAAATATTTTGGACGATTTGTCACCCTGACTGGCGACCTCGCAATTAAGAAACCTTAATTCGTGGATCAAACAGCCGATACAGGACATCTGTCAGTGTATTGACCACAACATAGGTCAACGCAATGATCAACAAATTTCCCTGGACCTGTTGATAGTCGCGTTCATTGATTGATTTGACCGTCAACTCACCCAGGCCCGGCCAGGCAAAAATGGTTTCGGTAATGATGGCGCCAGTGAGGAGCACACCAAACTGCAACCCGATAATGGTAATCACCGGAATCATGCCGTTTTTCAAGATGTGCTTATAGAGGACAATTCGTTCTGGTAACCCTTTGGCACGTGCGGTTCGGACATAATCTTCGTTGAGTTCTTCAAGTACGCTTGAACGCACCAGGCGGGTCAGGATCGCAGCCAGGGCGGCCCCAAGCGTCACCGATGGCAACACCAGATGGTCAATGCTTCCAGTCCCTGAGACCGGCAGCCAGCCCAGTTCAACCGAAAAAATCAGAATCGCGAGTGGTCCGAGGACAAAATTTGGGAGGGCAATTCCCAGTAACGACCCGGCAGAAATCAGATTATCCGTCCAGGTGCCACGTCGAACTGCCGATGTGACGCCCAATGGAATCGCAATTAATATCGCCACCACCATCGCCGCCAGGGCCAATTGCAAGGTGGACGGATAGCGCTGCACAATTTGGGTCGTGACGCTTTTTCCGGAAAACGTCTGCCCAAAATCGCCACGGAGCAACCCCCGATTCTGGTCAATGGCGCCTCCTGGACCAGGTGAAGTTGAGCGCGCACCAAACCAGAGACGGACATATTGTTGCCCGAGTGGTAAATCCAGACCATGCTGGTGGCGCATTCGCTGCACTTCTTCAGGTCGTGCATTGTCGCCCAGGTACATTAAAACCGGATCACCGGGCACCAGGTGGATGAGCAAAAATACCAATGTGACCACCGCCCACATTACAGGGACGGCAATCAACAATCGGCGACCAAGAGTCAACACAAAAAACTTGAGCAATGACGTCATGAAAACTCAGATCCAGGCAATTAAATATATCTTTTTGAAGAGTTTAGACGGAATTCCCCGCAGATGCGTGGAGAGCAGTGTACTGCGGATATGAGCTTCTGACAACCAGTCCTCTGGTTCTGCAATCAAGGTTTTGGCTCAATCGGAACGGATATTGAAGGTTTCATTGACAGTCAAACAGGCGGTCGTTAGAGTTTGAAGACGACACGTCAGACGGCCCTCCCTTTTCAGTTCATCTTTGGAATCAGTTGTATGAATGGTAATTTCAGCCGAATTTCATTCCCCGACGTCATTCGCGAGCTGCATCTTACACGCCGCACAGGATTGCTTCGGCTTGTTCAAGATAAAACATTGCGTGCCATTTTTGTTGAAGAAGGGAAACTGGTGTTTGCCCTTTCCAACCTGCCACAGGAACGATTAGGAGATTTCCTGTTGCGTGAAAACCGCATTACCCGCGAACAATATGACCAGGCCCTGCTCCACCCGAATAGTAAACAACGGATGGGTAAAGTCCTGGTTGAATTGGGGTTTTTGCGTCCTGACGAAGCTGATTTTTACACCAAACGCCAGATTACAGAAATCATCCTGGCCAATTTTGGCTGGAGCCATGGTGAATTTACCTTTGAAGAAAATACCCGTGCTGCCCACGACGTCAAACTCGATTTGTTAACACCAAATATTATCTTGATGGGTGTGCGCACCATTACGGATGAAAACTTGATTCGGAGTGCGGTGGGCCCGGTCGCCCAAAAAGTCCAAATGTCAATGGAGGCGCCGCTCCAACTCATGCAGGCGACTCTGGATGGGACCGAAGGTTTTTTACTCTCGCGCATTATTGATGCTCATTCGCTTGATGAACTGGTGACGATGTGTGGCCTGCCAGAAGCCATGGTGCTGCGCGTTATTTATGGATTGATTTGTGCCGGGATTTTAGAAAGCGATTACCCGCGACCGATGATGGACGGAAGTCGCCCGGCTTCGATTCATTCTCAGGCAGCGCCGGCTGGCGCCTCAGCAACGCCACCACCGCCGTCAAAGTCCAGTGCCGCTGCGACCATCCCCGTTTCGGGACCAAACACGGGCTCGCAACCTCCACTTTCAACGCCATCGTCCGCCGAACCCGTCCTGACAGAAAAGGACGCCCGTGACGATCTGAAGAAGATCCTGTATATCAATTCACTCAAAACCACGACCTATTACACGGTGCTTGGTGTTGACCCGTCAGCCCGCGAAGCCGATATCAAAAAAGCATATTACGCCCTGGCCAAAAAATACCATCCAGACCGATTTCGCCAGTACGGAGCGGCTGATATTTTGACGGATGCTGAGCAGGTCTTTGCCAAGATTGGCGAAGCCTATGAAAAATTGAAGGACCTTGATTTCCGCCGCCGCTACGATGATTTTCTGGG
>DAOQNB010000055.1:12083-14638 GCA_035335845.1 Acidobacteriota bacterium
CACGGCTCAAGCGGTTTTGGGAAACCGATGTCACCGCCAACGGCAAGCGCCGAACCGCCCAGAACGGGGTATTCCACTGGCACCCTGGGGAAACCGCCAGGCGCGCCCCCACCTGCGGCAGGCGACTCATCACGAGTTGGCTACAGTACCGGCAATCAGGCCCGACCAGAAAGCGGCCCGCCAACTGGCAACATGCCCAAACCCAACTTTGGTCCAACTCAGAGCGGCCCACCGACGGGAACCATGCCCAAGCCTGATATTGGCTCAACCACTGGTTCAGGAAGTGTTGGGTTTACATCTGGCTCGGGAACTCCAGTTGCTCCGATGAGTCCGCAGGAAGTGGCGCAACGCAACTACAACTATGGCCGGGCAGCCCTCGAACGAAAAGACTTTCTGCTGGCGACCAAATATCTGCGCGAAGCCATCAAATATGCGCCTGAAAACGTTTCCTATCGCCTCTATCTGGCCGAAGTCTGCTCACAAAATCCAAAACTTCGAAAAGAAGCTGAAGAACATCTGCTCCAGGCCGTCAAAATTGATCCACGCAATGTGGACGCATTATTGCTGCTTGGAAAAGTCTATAAAAACGGTGGTCTCGATAAGAGCGCCAAAACCCAATTTGAAGCGGTCTTGAAAATTCAACCCAACAACGCAACCGCACTGCAGGCTCTGGGCCGCAATCCTGACGAAGAACCCAAAGCTGAGTCTCCCAAACAACCAGCCCCAGAGGCCAAACCAGCCGATAAGCTGAAAGACATCTCAGGATCATTTCTCAATCGGCTGTTTCGCAGAGGGTAACATCGTTGGGGCTGAGGGCTTGGGGCTGAAGACTCGCAAGCTCGGGGCTGAAGACATTGGGCTTCGGGCTGAATTACCCGTTGTCTTCAACCCGAAGTTTTCAGCCCGACTTCTTCAGCCCGACTTTTTCAGCCCAAAGTTTTCAGCTCCCGACCCATTACCACCTTTATGCATGCCATGATTTTAGCGGCTGGATTTGGAACTCGCCTCTGGCCGCTCACCATTGATCGCACCAAACCTGCGATTCCCGTTTTAAACCGTCCGCTGGTTACATATGCCGTTGAGTATCTTCGCGAGGCTGGCATTCAGGAAATGGTGGTGAATCTGCACCATCAGGGCGAATCCGTCAGCGAAGCACTGGGCGATGGCAGCCAGTTTGGGTGCCGCATTCAATATAGCGATGAAGCCGATCAAATCCTGGGGACGTCCGGGGCGCTTGATCATGCCCGCCATCTGCTTGAACACGGCCCATTTGTCGTCATGAACGGCAAGGTAATTACCAACATCGACCTGCGACCAGCTATTGATCTGCACGTTAGCCAGAAGGCACTCGCTACCCTGGTGCTCAGGCCAAATACCAGCCGCGAACGATTCAGCCGAGTTGAAGTTGATGACCGTGGGTGGGTCACCCGATTTGCTGGGTTCCCGGCGCCAAATGATGGAATTGAAGCACCACTCATGTTTACCGGAATTCAAATCCTGGATCCGGCCATCTTTGAGTTCATCCCACGCGGCGTTTTTTCGCACTCCACCACTGACGTTTACCCTCAAGCTATGGCCCAGGGACTACCGGTTGTCGGGTATGTTTCCCGTAATCCGCACGAGTACTGGTATGAATTCAGTACCTTGCGCCGCTACCTTGATCTCAGCCTGCACCTGCACCATCAAAGCACTGTTATTGGCGAAGACTGCCAGATTGACCCTTCCGCCTACATTACGGATTCAGTCATCTGGAAACAGGTCCAGATTGGACCCGGTTCAAGAATCCACCGCGCAATCATCGGAGACAATGTGGTGCTCCCGGCTGAAAGCAACCTTGAACAGGTAGTTGTGGTACGGGCAGACAAACTTTCACCTGAAGAACTTGAAAAACATCAAGCCCATATCTTCCACGATAACCTGGTGGTTGAGTTTTAACTGGAAGAAACGCGAGTTGTAACTTCACGGCTTTGGACTGACGATTCGCTCCTCACGACTTCACATCTCCCCATGCTGTCAGTCACCATCATCACCCACAATGAAGCTCACAATCTGCCGGACGCCCTGGCATCGGTGGCCTGGGCCGATGAAATTGTGGTGGTTGATTCGGAAAGCACTGACCAGACAGTTGAGATTGCCCGTGCGGCTGGGGCCAGGGTTATCATTCATCCGTGGCCAGGATATGCCGAGCAAAAAAACTTTGCCGAAACGCAGGCCAGTCACCCCTGGATTCTGAATCTGGATGCTGATGAGCGTGTCACCCCGGAACTCAAAGCACTGATCGGCCAGGCTATCAAAGCTGCAACCCCAACCCATCAGGCATTTTATGTTCGGCGGCGCAACTGTTATCTGGGGCGCTGGTTACGTCACTCAGGCTGGTATCCAGACTATCAACTCCGGCTCTATCAACGTGGGAGCGGCCAGTGGCGGGGTGAATTTGTTCACGAATCCTTTTATCCGCACCAGAGAGCCGGATACCTCGAAGCCGACCTGCTGCACTATTCGATTCGGTCACTGACTGAGCATCACGAACGCCTGGGCCGCTATACCACGCTGGC
>DAOQNB010000056.1:0-14344 GCA_035335845.1 Acidobacteriota bacterium
AACCCTGAACCCTGAACCCTGAACCCTGAACCCTGAACCCTGAACCCTGAACCCGGTTCTTAAAAATCAAACTCGAATTTACCCCGGAAAGTACGCCCAATGCTGTTGTAAAACTCTCCGAACATTGGGCTTCCAATATTGGCCTGCACATCACGGGGATTAAAATGGTTGGTCAGGTTAAAGATTTTGACACCAATCCGGGTAATCAGTTTTTTGCCCCGGAAGGGAATAGCAATTTTTTTGGTTACCTGTAAATCAAGCGCCAAAAACCGAAGGAATCGCTGGTCATCTGGGTTGCGGATGCCGACAAAGTTCTGGTCATTATCCACTCGTGAGAACGGAAATCCAGTGTGAATATCCAATACCGGTGAAGCGACAACTCCGAAGGGAAGCTCAAAATTACCGACCGTGAGAAAGCGATTGGGGGTGTCAAATGGCTGACGAGAGCGCTGGTTGTCGCGAATAATCGGTGCCCGGAAGTTTCCAAAATAGGTGTTGAAATCATTTAAATCACCAGTTGTTTTCGACCGGACATACGAAAATGAGATATCACTCACATCATTAAAGCGGTAACGCGAGGTAATCTGGTACTCACGATAGCTCGACGTCGCGCCATTTGACATCACCAGCAATGGCCCCCGCCGTGGGTCAACTTCTGGATTGACCAGGAATTCATTTTTTCCTTCCCGCTTCTGGTATCCAAAGCGCACGAAAAAGCGCTTGAAGAGTTGATGGTCAACTTCGAAGGTGCCTGAAACGCTGTATGGTGTGCGCAATTCGCCGGCAAATACGTTGAGCAATGTTTCAGCCGGGCCAGTTGGGGTGATGCCATCTGACTGAAAGGCTGTCACCCGCCGGCTCTGAAACCGATCAAACACACCGATGCCCAGTGGTACTTTGTCGTAAAACACCCCGATGCCGCCCCGGATAACCGTTCTTCCGCCTGAAAAAGGCACAATCACAAATCCAAATCGTGGTGCAACATTGTTCTGGTTTGAGAGCCCGTTTCGGTCATAGCGCAACCCCAAATCAAGCACGATATTTGGGCGAACGGTGTATTTATCTTGAAAGAAAAGAGAGGTCTCGCCAACGTTGCGTTCAAACTGGCCATCACCAACAAATTCAATTCGCTGGCTGAGTGTGCCATCTTGCCTGACCACATCAATCCGGCTGTTGCGATCCCGGCCATCAAATGTCGTGTAACTCAGGGTTGCACCGACTTTGAACAGGTGATTCCCTTTGGCTTCAACAGGCGCAAAGCTGTAGATTGACTGCCCGTCATACCGGGTCGAATAGCGATCCTGGCGGTTAAAGAAATTCCCGCTGTTCACCGCTGGCGCAACGGTCATTGGCGTGTCTCCTTGTGGAAACACAAATGCGTTGAACCGTTTCGCGGCAAAGGTGGTTTCAAGCAGTGAGCCATTGGTAAAGACAGCCCGCTCGGCGGCTGAGGCAAAAAAGCCCCGCTGACGAAAGTTGGCCGAGACTTCAATTGGGTTAAAGGTGTTGAGATTGACGGATTGCAAATTCTGCGGATAAAGCGACAAAACACCGGTTAAGTGGTTTCGTTCGTTGATGTTCCAGTCAAGCTGAGTGAATGAGTCAAATGACTCGTACTGAACATCGTTTTTCAAATTTGGAAGTGAGGGCACGATATTGCGCACAAACTGATACTGAAAAGATTGTGAAATCGTCAGTTTGTCTTTGATGATCGGCCCCATAAAAATCAGGCGGGGGGTAATGGATTCAAGCCCAACCAGTTTGCTTTTGCCGGTTTCCGGATCCGTTCGACGGCGCATCCGGGGAATAAAGTTGGTAAACAAAAATCGCCAGGTATTGCCGCCGGCGCGGGTGCCAATGGTGGTGACGGCACCGCTGAATTTTCCATATTCTGCCGAATAGGGGCTGGAGAGCACCGACACCGTTTCAATCGCTTCAATTGGAAGGCTAATCGCATAGTTTCCCGTAGCCGGGTCGGTGACATTGGCACTATTGACCAGCAGCCCGGATTGACTGGCGCGGGCGCCTTTAATGTTTAAGAGTCCGTCCGGTCCCCGGACGACGCCTGGCACCAGCGGGAGTGCATCCTGAAACGTCTCGTTGACGAGTGGTGCATTGCGCAGTGTTTTTTCCTGGATTTGGGAAACAACCGAGGTTTCAGTTTTATCTATTTCATTCGGATTGGCCTTGATTTCAACCACAGCTTCTTTGGTCTCTTTAATTCTTAAATCAACCGTGATGGCTGAAACAGCACCCGAGACAATTTTGTAGCTTTTGCTATAGCTTTCAAAGCCGGGAACCTCAATCGTGAGTTGATAATCTCCGGGCAACAGATCAAACAGGGTATAGCGGCCTTCTTCATCCGTGGTGACCGTGACCGGGTCTTTGGTGGTCAGGGCGGTGCCACGTAACGTCACGACGGCACCGGCTAAGGGCAATTTCGATCCATCAGCCTGGATGCCGTTGACAAGTCCTTTGATTTTCGCTGCTTGCCAGCTTGCTGCAACCTGAGTGCTAAGGATGGCGACCATCAGTAACGTCCCGATAAAAATTCGAATCGCTGTGTGCATACCGAGTGTCTACTTTCTGAATCATTTGTTGTTATTCCGACTTTTCAAAAAGATGAGACGCTCGATTGTCCAGCAGGATTTCGGACAGTTGGAGTTCTCATTAAAAAGTCTGGTGTGTGAGTGGGCCGCTCGTGATTGGTCACCAGGTGGAGTTCTTCGGGTGACAATCGGGAACAAACCCTCAACGGGGGATGTGACAGCCAAAAGGGTGAGAATATTTGAACCGGGACTTGGTTGTATAGGTCAAATTCGCAGGCGGATTGGAACCCAGTTTGCCTGCCTCAATCCGCTTGTTCCTGAAGGACGTGACCTGGCGCCGATCTGGTTATTTGGTCAAAACTCAAAAATCTGATTGCGTGGAAAGGCAATTACGTTACAGTGTTTTTATGGATAAACTGATCGCCAATGTGATGATTTTCGCTATGGAATTCATCTGAGTTCAGAGGGCAAGGTTCAAGCGCTGATACTGCACATCCTGTGAAGGGAAAAGAATTGCAGATGAAATGAAATAAGAGAGTTAAAGCATTGATTTTCAATAGTGTTAAAGAGATAGATCACTTGAAGGTAATGATTGAAAGTCACGCTTGGTTGAATGAGTTTCCGGAAATCGAAAGAAGAAAATGGAACGCAACCCGCCTCCGAGAGTTAAGGTTGGCGATTATCAAAAAAGGGAGAGGCTTGACTTGAGCAAACGATTCGCGGTTCAAATGGCATCTGTTTAGTTTACCTGGTGGATCGGCGTGGTTTTTAACTTCAAATCCAGCTTGAGCAATTTCAAAAGACTTGTATCATTGAGAATTTCTTTTCCAGACCAGCTTCATTGGGGAATCACTCCATTACCTGGTGCCGCCTGGAAAAAGAAGATTCAGCGTTTTCATTTATTTCTAAGAGCGAATTTGCGAGGGACTCAACTATGAATCAACTATTTCGAAAATTAACTTTGGTGATGGTGGCCATTCTGATGATTGCTCCAATCGGCCTCACGACATTGACTGTGGAGGCCAAATCAGCCCAAAACCAGCAGCGGGAAAAGCGAAATTCAATCAACATGCTTGGCTTTTTCTTAATGGAATTACCGGGCAACATCAAACCAGAAGCCCTGAATGAAAAATGGGCAAGCCGACGCGGAATCTGGCTCAGGCAGTGCCAGACCCAATGGGACACCGCTCAAATTGCTACGTTACTGATTGAATTGGATTCATTTGTGAAAGAAACCGGCAATGATCCAAAATGGAAAAGCCGCCGACCTGGATGGATCAGCGAAGTCAAAGCCGTCACGACAAACCCGGAACTGGCCAAACTGATGGTTGAATTTTCAGGGAGCGTAAAACCGGATATGTTTCAGCCAGATTGGAAAAATTCACGGGATGGCTGGGTCAAGCGGGTTCAAAGTGCAAAATAAAATCATTTTGGGTTGAGGGTACAGGGCTAAGGGCTGAGGGAAATACAATTCTTCCAGTGATTTAGCCTCTGGGTAATACGCTGCCTTCATTGCAAAATGGTACAGACAAAGGAAAGGGAGATGATTTACCAAATCACCTCCCTTTCCTTTTTCAGTGTAGAGCTCAATTTTGAACGGGTGGTCAGGCCAGGCTGGCCAGTTTTTCATGTGCCAGTTTCTGAAAGTGACGAACCTCGCCGCGTCGGTAGTGCGGAGTGGTGCGCACGGCTTCCAGGCATTGTTCCAGTACCTGTCGGGCCTGTTCACGCAATCCCAGTCCGGCATAGCTGGCACCCAGGTAATACAACCCTTCAGGGTCAAATTCACGTTGCTGAACATATCGTTCAAGCATCGGTCGCGCATCCTCACACATTCCAGCTTCAAAGTAGGTGGCACCGATCTCGCGCCAGATTTCGTATCGGCAGTGTTTTTCATCCCGTGTGACCACCGCATCAAAATGAGTGATGGCGTCCTGGAAGCGTTTTTGTTCGCGGGCGATCCGGCCAAGCTGGTAATGGGCATCAATTTCGTTCGGGTCAATCTCGACAGAGCGTTGAAACCGATCAATCGCATCACCGTACTGACGCCGTTTTTGATGAATCAACCCGAGTTGATAATGGGCCTCGGCATCCCGAGGATTAATGGTCGAAGCTTCCAGATAGCGGCGAAAGCTTTGCTGTCCACTAAATGCGGTTGAAACAAAACTGGCTTCACCGCGAATGTAGCCATACAGATAAAATGCGATCCAGGGAAGCATCACATATGAAAGGCAGCTTGAGAAAATCGGTGCCAGCAACAATGAAAGCCAGGACACCAGAACCGTCAGAATCGCACCCTGATATTCAGATCCAAGATTGACCCGCAGGGCACAGACCATCAACATCGCAAAATAGAGCGTGCCAAGGCTGACCACAAAGGGCGCCAAAAACAGCTTCCCAACCGGTCCGACGAGGAGCAAGACCGATCCGGGGAGAAAGGCTGCCGCCCAGGCCATACAGGTACAGGCCAGCAGCGACCCATAATGTTGCTGAAATAAAATCCCGATCCGAGCCGTCGGGATAAACCACGATCCAACAATGATCGAAGCCGGCACATAGAGCAGGGTCAAGGCTGCCACCCAGGACAAAATCGACATTGGTGAACTTAAAAAGGCATAAAGCAAGTACAGCATCCGGGTTGGCGTAAATCCAGGCTGGATGGGCGGCGACTCTTCTTCAGCTTCATCGGCTGTGCTACTGGTGGAACTGCTGGTTTGAGCCGGTGCCACCTGTTGGGTTGATGGAAGCAGCGATGACCCGACAAACCACAGGTTCCCCACCACGGTCAACATCGGAATTGCCAGCGCCAGGTAAAACACCAGGGTCGCCACCGCTGCCACCGTCATTGCAAAGAGCAGGCTGCCCTGGTCAATAATGTCATTCATGGCGCGGATCGGGTTGTAATAGAGCTTCGCCAAAGCTTTGAAATTGTCAGAAAGTACCATAAGAGAATCAGAAAGAAGCGCATTGGGGATTCAGGTTTTGGGACGAATAATTTGGGGTTGCCGCGCCCCACCCAACGGAAGACCAGCCAGAAACTGGTTTTTCACACAGACGCCATCAGTTGGTCAAACAGCTTTTGAGCGACCGGGTTTTGGCCACCCCGCATGGCGAGCCGAACACAGAGCATGGCTTTGGCCCGATTTTGCTCAGCCAGTGCCTGATTGGCAATTCCAACCAGGGTTTGGCCATTGGCTTCAGCCATCAAATGCTTGATAACGGATTGGGCAATTTCATCAGACCAGTCAACCGGGTCTGAGGTACCGAGATCATGAGGTCCGATGATGTCCTTAATGCGTTCATCTGTTTCATTCATCAAATACCAGATGCTTTTGCAAAAAAATCCACCTATGAAGGCAGTTGTCAACCCGCCTAAACACATCCAGTCCTTAATGTTCATGGGGCGGCTCATCGAGATAAAAGCCCACCCTGCAATCAACAATGTGATACCGGCAAAAATTAAGAGAACATTTCCCCATCCATTGAACATTGCTTTCGCAATGAATCGCCCGGACGGTCTGAGTTGGATAGAGTCATATTTTTCTCCACCGTGTTCATCCTGCCAGATTGACAGCACATGGATAGCTTTATAGGGAATGATTGGAATGTAAAACAGGATCAAGGCTTCTATGGCATCAAATTGAACATACCCATCAATCTTGCGTTCTCTTGAGGCTTTGACGAGTCCTGTTCCAATCCCGTTCACGCTGTGTGGCATAACCAGAGCGCTCCTTTCCTTATAGAAATCAAGATTTTCCAGTCAGAAATTGAGTGACTGGTAAAAGAGTGAACGAGTGAAAAGCGGATAGTGGTTTGGTTTTGGACTCTTCGCTCCGCACTCCTTACTTTTTCTTGCGACCTCGCTATTGTTCAAATAGTGAGTCCTCTGCGAGACAATTCTTCCTGGGCGAGTTGCCGGATGTATCCGCAATTGACCAGTTGTTTGGTATTCCAGCTTTTATAAGTTTCCAACTGGCGATCAGTTTCGAGCCGGACTTGCTGGACGTTATCCAGCCGAATCACCGCCCGTAACTCGTCAATTGAAAACTGAGGTGCACTTTGTTCTAAAAGCTGTCGCAGGGCACCGATCACCCGACTGGCAATATCAGAATCTTCAGTCAGGCGGAGCAACGGACGGACGGCCCGAACATCGCCCAGCGAGCCAAGGGCTTCGGCCACGACACCACGGACTTCAGCATTGCGATGCTTTAATAAATTGAGAAGCTGATCACCGGCTGCCGGGTCTTTGATCTGACCAAGTGCATAGGCCGCAGCCACCCTGACGTAATTATGTTTGTCATTGAGCGCTTCAATCAAAAATGGGATGGCTGCTGCCCCAACATTGACTAACTCATCCCAGTTGCGCAGGGCAATTGAGCACCGAATAAACTGGATTTCATCCTCAGGTACCCAGCGCAGGGCCGAGAGAGCCCAGGCTGAGGCTTCACGAACCTCACTATCTTCATCAACCAGCCCGGCGACCAGATGACCAGTTGCCTGTGGGTCGCCAAGTTTGCCAAGCGCTTCGGCGGCTGTTTGCCGAACACCGCTTGCTTTGTCTTTGAGCCTGGCCAGCAGGGGGACCACTGATTGTGGTTGCTTAAACTCACCAAGTGCTTTGGCAGCCATCTTTCGAACTTCGCTTTCTTTGTCGTCCAATAAGACCAGGATGGCATCAACTGCCCGGGGGTCATGGATGATGCTCAGGGCCCGGAGTGCGGCCCGTCTGACGTCAGGTTCCCAGTGCTTGAGCATGTCAAAGAGCGGTTCCAGGGCTCGGGGGTCGCCGATTTTTCCAAGGGCTTCGATAGCGCCCTGTTGAATTTCCTTATCGTGGTCTTTCAGAGTTGCCACCAGAATATCAAAGGCATCTTTCCCAAGTTGGGACGCCAGATCCCAGTCGTGAACGGCTACGGCCAGAAGTGCTTTTTCTTCAGTCGTCTGGGCTCGCCAGCCAAGTGCCTGAAGGGCTTCGGCGGCAGCTTCACGAACTGCCCGGGTTGAGTCGTTGAGTTCGCCAGTCAGGGGCTGGATCGCCCGTTCGTCGCCGATGTTCCATAGCGCGTAGGTTGCGCTTTTGCGGACATCGCTGTCACTGTCGCCCAGTACCGAAACCAGTGCCGGGACAGCTTTTTTGCTGCGCATCATCCCGAGCGATTCGGCTGCGGCTTTACGCACATCCCGATCATGGTCGGCAAGCCTGGCAATCAAGGCATCTGAGGCTTTCAGATCACAAATGGTGCCAAGCACATAGGCCGCCGACTTGCGAATTTCGCGATCCTGTTCATTTAACGCCGCGATAAACGCTGGGACTGCCGAACGGGCAGTTGAGGACCGCAGCCAGTTTGGATCAATCGCATTGAGTGCTTCTTCAGCCGCATTGCGAACCAAAAACTCCCGGTCTTTCAACGCCAGAATCAGGGCTTCGATAGCGCGTTGGTCCCTGGTTGTGCCTAACTTGCGGGCGGCTCGTAACCGGGTTTCGACATTGCTTGACTTCAGTTCTTGAAGCGTCCACCACAGCATAACCGGCGCACTCCTTCCAATTTGGAAGCAAAAAAACGGGGATAATGAATTGGGGAAACCACAGTTGAGATGAAAAAGGTGCCCCATTATGCCTCTGGTTGTGACTTGTCACAAGGTTTTGTTCAGGAGATATCAGAAGACCTTCTTGACAGTTCCTGCCAGAATGGCTTATATAGATAGAAAACTACATAGGTAGAATCGTATATAGAACCATTGAGGTCAATTCACTGTGTCCACCAAACCAAACCTGACTTACGCCTCTGCGCTCATTCTGCAAGTCATCGTCAATGGCTATCAATATGGTTTTGATATTATGGATGTGACCGGGCTGCCAAGTGGCACTGTCTACCCAGCGTTGCGCCGTCTCGAACAATCTGGACTGATTGCTTCCCAGTGGGAAGCCGCTGAAATTGCCCAGCAAGAACTCCGCCCACCTCGAAAATATTATGAAGTGACCTCCGTCGGCACACAAACACTCACTGAAGCTGTCAAACGGTTTCGATTACTTGAAACCATGATTCCAAACCTGCCACGGAAAGAGCGACCATCCGAGGGGTAATCGGTATGCTGAAACCGGAGTCACCATCGGAATTCAAACTCAAGTTGCTCTTGTCGTTGATTTCAACCGTTGCGGTGGTGGTGCCTCGACACCAGCGAGCCGATTGGAAACAAGAGTGGCAGGCCGAAATTATCTTTCACTGGAGACAGGTGCACCAGCGGCCCCATTTCAATCAGAAAACGCGTTTCAAGGTCTTGAATTACTGCAATGGGGTGGTGCTTGATGCTTTGGTTTTGAGAGCTGAATCCAGTGACCTGTTTCAGTGGATCGGAGATGTCGCCCAGGGCATGGCAGCGGTTGTTCGCTCCCCGCGAACCGCCCTGGTTTCAAGCGGTATGCTTTCTGCCGGGGTTAGTTGTTTGATGGTTGGTCTGGCTGTGGTTGGTGCCAGTCTCTGGTTGCCATTGCCTATGGCTCAGGCAGATGGCCTGGTAGTTGTTAACAACACCTGTTCCGTCATCGAATCCAAAACGCTTCCGTTTTCGGTTTCTGAATTTTATGACCTGCAAAAAAGTGCAACATCGCTGCAGGCCATCGAAGCCATCCACTTTTCGCTGGCGAATGTTTCATTTCCACACACCTCAATGGCCGTGAAACTAGGCCGGGTCTCAGATGGATTTTTATCACTCACGTCAGGTGGGGCTGCACTTGGAAGCTGTCAGTGGTCGTCATCGCGCAATCTATCTCACTCGCTGCCAGGTGTTGTCATCAGTCACCGTTTTTGGAAGCAGTATCTTGATGCCCGGCCAGACGTACTTGGTACCCGCCTTGAAGTTGATCAAACGCCGTATCAGATTCAAGGTGTGATGCCTGCCGGTTTTGATGTTCCTGGTCAGATCAACCTGTGGATCCAGTTGGTACCCCCGGCTCATCTGGGAACCCAGACTGAGCGGGACACTCGATTTCTCACTATTTTGGGGCGATTGAAACCTGGAATGACCATCAACCAGGTGCAACAGGAACTCGACTTGCTGGCTCGGAGGCTGAAACCAACGCCGCCAGAGACTGGCTCTGTCCAATGGCCAGTATGGGGAATGACGGTCAGGAGCGTGCGCCAGTGGTGGCTAGGTGACTGGTACGAGACCATCCTCTGGCTGTTTGTCGGAACGGTGAGTGTCTTTGGTCTGGCGGTTTGGGCCACCATCCGAACCGAGGGAACACCATCAATTGAAGCTGAGTTCTCAACCCATTCACTCCGACGTTTCCGCTGGAGTCTCGGTGAAGGTTGGGGGTTAATGGTTCTAGGGATGATCGGGGGCGGCCTGGCAGGAATATGGTATTTGAAGCTGGTCAATCACGTGTTTTTGCAACCGGTTTTGAATATAGAACCAGCCCGGCTTGATGGGTGGGTGTGGGGAACGACCTGTGTTGTGTTGATGTTGATGGTGGTCATCCGGAGCGTTCGGGCCAGTCACTCCCCACTGTGCAAAGGAACTCTTCCTCCAATCCGGCCAAAACGGGCGTTTCAGTCGGTGGCAGTCACCCTTTTTCTGGGTCTGGCGGTGGTTGCCGGAATGTATCAGATGAGCCTTGAGAAACATCAGAAGGTTGGAGGGCACAATCTCCGCAACTGGTTTACCTTTCAAGTTCGATTACCCGGAGGGAACACAAAAGACCCGGTTGCGGTGGAACAATTGCTGAATGAGACCACTCAGCGAATTCAATCTCTCGATGGGGTGACGGCTGTTTGTGCTTCCAGTCAGTTCCCGTTTGGTCCCCAAAAGGCGAACTGGTCAATTGAAATTGAAGGATATCGCCCTGAGCAGACCGGGAAATTTCCCAACCATAGAGTCAGTGCGGTCAGTTCCGGCTATTTTGCTGCCTTTCAGTCCCGGATTCAGCTTGGACGGGATTTCACCGCCGAAGACCGATCCAGTTCAGAACGGGTCATGATTATCAATCGTGCCTTTGCCGATGCCTACTGGCCGGGTGAGAACCCACTTGGTCGTCGGCTTAATTTAAACCCTGGTGATCCTTGGGGCTGGCGGACAATTGTCGGAGTGGTTGAAAATACTTCGCTTTCTGGCACAGATGATCCGGTTTTGCCGGAAGCCTATTGCCCAATTGTCCAGTTTCCACCGCCTATCCTGACATTTCTGGTTCTGAGCCGTGGCGAATTACCTCCGCTGATGCTGAACCCGCCGCGTGAGTCTCAACCAGCGATTCCGATATTTCATTTGAGTTCTCTCAATCAGAGAGTGACCGAACTCTTGAGTCGTCAACACTTTGCGCTACAGTCGTTGCTTGCCATGATCGTAGCTGTGATGGCGATTGTGGTTGGGCATTCCGGCCCAACCAGGTCAATCCAGGCCGCTTCATCTCAAAAGAAGTAATACTGCGTGCTAGGAGTTTTTCCACAATGAGAAAATCATTTATATCAATTCTGTTCATGGTCGGACTGTGTCTGATGTGGACCAATCCAGCCATCGCCATTCAAGAAAAGAAAGCTCAACCCAGGGCCAAACCCGTTGTTTATAATGTTATTCCACCAGAAGCTCGTGAGTTTGATTTTTGGGTAGGGAAATGGCGGGTCACTGGACCTGGAACGCTTCCTTTTACTGATACGGTAAAAATCGCCGCTGGAGGCACCGCTCTGATCGAAACCTGGGCCGCGCCAGATGGCTCAAGCAGCGGCTCAAGCATCAATGTCTATGACTCGGTCAATAAAACCTGGACCCAAACCTATGCTGATAGTAACGGATTATTTTTGCAACTCACTGGAAAGTTTGAAAACGGGGAAATGATCTTACTTGGGAAATTTCGCAATCCGGCAAATAATCGGGTACAGCTTGGGCGATTGAAGTTTTCCAATATCACAAAAAATGGGCTTGATCAGGACATGGAGGTTTCAGACGACAACGGCCAGACCTGGACATTGTTTTATCAAACCCATTGGACCAAATAATACCATCTAGGGCTGAGGGTATCGGGCTAAGGGCTGAGGGAAGTACAGCCTTATCAATAGCTTAGCTTTTTGCTCATACAAGAGGATCATTCCAAAATGGTATACCTTCCATCGAGAGGAGAGCCACAACGATGAGTGACCCATTGGTTGAAACCTGGGAAATTAATTGTCGCATCAACTTGTATTTACTGAAGGCCATTCCCACCGATGCCCTTGCTCTAATTCCCCCAAGCCGTGGGCGATCTGTTGGGCAGGCTTTTGCCCATCTTCACAATGTTCGGCTGATGTGGTTAAAGTCAGCGATGCCTGAACTCCTTGAAGGTCTTCAGAAAATCGAATCAGACACTGCTCATGATCCAGAACTCCTGTGTACGTCATTAACCGAATCCAGTGCCCGAATGACTGAATTGATTTCAACCTCACTTGCCAGTGGAGGCCGGGTCAAAGGGTTTAAACCTCACGTTCAGGCTTTTGTCGGATATTTGATTTCTCACGAATCTCATCACCGGGGTCAAATCATGGTTGCTCTCAAAGATGGTGGGGTGAAAATTGATAAGAAAATCCCATTTGGTTTATGGGCGTGGGGTGTTCGGTAACCGCGTTTTATGTCGTGGCTATACCTCATAAACTCAACTGGTTGGTCCAACCATCAACCGGTAAATCCGTGACTGGCGAGCAGTTATTTCCTCGCCATCGGGGTCAAGGAATGGGCCCATGACAATGAATGGTGGAAACAGAAAGAACGGGTGTTCAATCAAAACCCGGTTGGTCCAGCCGTAAATCCCCCAGATAACCTCAATGAAAGTTGTGTCTTCAGAAACAGCGGTTACACCCAAATGAATGTCTGAGAGATGCCAGCCATCTTCACGCAAAAGAACATCAACTGTTTGCTCGATGATGCAAATCCAGTGGGTTGGAACCGTTCGGGTTTTGGCCTGTCGGTCAAAGGTCTCCGTCCCGGTTTGATGTCGAATGAGAAACTGATACTTTTCCGGCAACACAATATCCGGGCAATGTAACTGGGCAAATCGGTAGCATTCAGGGACCGTCTGGCGAATGAGATCGGTAAACTCACGTTTTTCATAGAGTTTCTCAATCGCTCTCCCGCCTTGGGATTGGGCTATGATGATAGGTGGGAATTCCATAAGTTGACACCTTTTGCCACTCATTATTCCTGGAAAAAACCAAACCGGGTCGGGTTTTCTAACCACTGAGTTTCAAATGCTTTGGCATGGGCAAGGCATTGACAATCAATAATGAAAAGATAGTATCCGTTGTAAATGTAATAAATGGAATATGGAGCTAACTGGGAGGTGGTATTCCTGGCAACGTACTTTTCGATCACCTTTGGAAAGTGAGGGCTATGTACTCTTTCATATTCAATAACATTTTGTTCAGATATGTATCTGGCGACGCTCACTTCAAGTTGTAGATCAGAAACGGCTGTCAATTCCTTGATGGAAATCGGTCCATCGAACAAGGTTCTCATCCCTAAGTTTTCTCCATCGCTGGTTCGGTAATGATAGAGCGTGCCACCGCCCATACCTGCGAAAGCTCCACCTTGAAATGTGATGAATCGCTGACTTTGTGGAAAAATGGCAAGAAAACAAAAGATATGGAAGTAAAAAGCCACTGCCAGCAAACAGACTGAAATAATGAACGCCCTGGAGAGATGTCTCGGCTGAATTTGAAATCTCTTTCCGAAGAGAATTTCGAACGGGTTGGGAGGCTGATTTCGGAGTAAATCTTGAAGAAACGGAGGAAGGGAGAGGATTCCTCGATGGTTTTGATCCAAAAACGTATGAACTTTTTCACATCTTGAGCAATAACTGGTCTGAGGGTTAAAACAGTCACGCTGGTGGCAGATTTCGCACCGTTGAGGCAATGATTCAGAAAGAATTTTCATAGGTTCCCCCAATCAAAAGAGGCAGCGTGCAAACGAGATATCAGTCATTAACTGACAATTGTCTGGCTTTTGCGGAGTACCCTGATCCTAAAGGGAAACTGCTCTCCTGGCAATTTGACGGTCAAAAATCTCTGGTAAAAGTTGAAAGATTTTCTTTCCCCCCCGAATTTTGAGATAAAGGGAAGTGACTGACTTTTTATTCGTAGTGGGTCCACATCCGAAGAATCTTGACCGTTTGAATATCCTGATAAACCTGATAAACCAGGCGGTGCTGGATATTAATTCGACGGGAATACGCTCCGGCTAAATCGCCAACCAGTTTTTCATAGGGTGGCGGGTTTTGAAACGGGTCACGGTTGAGGATTTCCAGCAGCTCTTCAGCTTTTGACCGAAGTCCAGTTTGTGCCAGTTTCTTCGCATCTTTTTGGGCCTGTCTGGTAAAGACCAGTGTCCAGTTACTCACCACTCAAGCTCCCGGTCACATTCTTCGACAGGCGTCGCCAGTCCTTCGCGGATGGATTCACGCATCCCGGGGATAGAAAGCAAGTAAACTGTCTCCTGAATAGACCGCCAATCATCCTCGCTAATGAGAATTGCATTTCCCCGCTTGCCGGTAATTTGAATCGGCTCATGGCTTTGCGCTGCTTCATCAAGCAAGCTGAAAAAGTTGGTTCGGGCTTTTGTCGCAGTAATTGTTTTCATATCTCGAAAATACCACAATCTTTGTTGTGTACGCAATTCTGTACAGGTGACTCAATGAGAATGGCTATTCACGTAGAAGCCCACATTCGTGGAATCCACTCGCCCTCCTGCGTGTACAGAGCATAAAAAAACGAATCACCAAATGACATCACTTTCCTGGTTATCTGACAGAACTGACCGCATCCCGGATGAAGGGG
>DAOQNB010000057.1:0-7349 GCA_035335845.1 Acidobacteriota bacterium
CGCGAACCTCTTCATCAGAAATGGTGACGGTCTTGGGAATTCCTTCGATCAGGTCTCGCCCTCTGATTTCCATCGTGAGTGGTTCGTCAAGCAGATGGGCCGAACCAAGTTCAATCTTGATTTGCTCAGCCGTGCGCTCCCCAATCAGCAGGTTGTATTTGCGCTTGATGTACTGCGAAATCGCTTCGTCCAGCTCATTGCCAGCCACCCGAACCGCCCGCGAATACACAATCCCGGATAAGGAAATCACGGCAATATCGGTCGTTCCGCCGCCAATGTCCACAATCATATTGCCATAGGGTTCGGTGATCGGAAGACCAGCCCCAATGGCAGCAGCCATGGCTTCTTCCACCAGGTACACCTCAGCCGCTCGGGCCCGATTGGCAGCATCAATCACAGCCCGGCGTTCAACCTGGGTAATTTCTCCTGGAACCCCGATGACGACCCGTGGACTGACCCACGACTTCCCGTTGTGAGCCTTCTTAATAAAGTGCTGAAGCATTTTTTCAGTGACTTCGAAGTCGGCAATCACACCATCCTTCATTGGACGAATAGCCACAATGTTTCCGGGCGTTCGGCCAAGCATTTCCTTGGCCTCTTTGCCAACCGCTTCAACTTTGTTGGTGATTTTGTTGATGGCGACGATGGATGGTTCACTGACCACAATCCCGCGACCCTTGGCATATACCAGGGTATTTGCGGTTCCCAGATCAATCGCGAGGTCATTTGAGAAGAAGTTAAACAGAGAGCGAAGTTTCATGGACGAAGTACAGCAACCTTTCAAGCAGGAAATGTTAACTCACCAATCTATCAAAAATTTATCAATCCGAAACCCCAATTTGGAGATTCTCCAGTTAAGTAGTTGAATATCAAAGGATTTTTGGTTCTCTTCGTTCCTGGTTTCTGGTTCTTCGTTCCTGATTTTTGGAAAGTATCTGTTCCGAAACCCAAGCTCTAAGCCCCAAGCCCCAAGCCCCAACCACTAAGCCCCTTGCAAATTGACCACCACGACCTGATTTTTGGTCCCTTGCTTGGCATTATACATCGCCTGATCTGCCCATTTGACCAGATCTTCAGCGACAGTGCCATGCTCGGGAAAGGCCGAAATTCCAAGCGAACAGGTCAGATGAACCGTGAGCCCACGTCCTTTTTGGAAGGTGGTGGCCTCGATGCGGGCCCGGATCCGTTCGGCAATAATAAATGCCTGAGCAGCATTGGTTTCCGGCAATACGATCACAAATTCATCCCCACCATAGCGGGCAACCACGTCGGTTTCGCGTACGGCCCGGTAGATCAACTGACCGACTTCAACCAGTGTATTACTTCCGACCAGGTGGCCAAATTGATCGTTGATTCCCTTGAATCCATCTAAATCTAAAAAAATCACCGCCAGGTGAAGGCCATAGCGACGTGACCGTTTGAGTTCGGTATCAAGTGCCTGATAGAAAAACCTGGCATTATACAGGCTTGTCAAGTCATCCAACTGGCACATGCTTTCCGCTTTGGTAAAACTGATGGCGTTTCCGAGGGCGACCGCCAGTGAGGCACTGACCCGTTCAGCAATATCCAGGTTTTCAGCGGTAAAGGTGCGAGTACCGGCTTCCAGCGATGCCATCATCACTCCACAGAGGTTGCCATTGGTCAGTAAGGGCAACAGCAACTGAGTCTCGTATTTATCGCTGAGCGCACTCAGGGAAAAGGTAATCACCGGGTCTGGGGGGGTTGCCCCGGCTGCCGGAAAGATGACAAACATTGACTTCTCTTCGCGCACAGTCTGGACCAGCGGGTTTTCTTCATCATTCATCGAAACACTTCTGACAATCGCCCGCCCCGAAGCATTGACGGCGGCCACCAGATTTAAATGATCACCTGATTCAGTACTGAGATAGAGTGCCCAGGTATCGGCAGGCACCAGTCTCGGCAAATGAAGCATGGCTGATTCGACCACTTTCGCCTGATCAAGCGACGAGTGAAAAGACGTCACGGCTTCAAAGGCTTTGTCAAAGCTGCCTCGTCCGGTTACCAATGGCACAGCCGGTTGTGGGATTCGTGCCAGGCGCAAGCCATACTGGAGATGCAATTCAAGTTCGCGTGGTGTCAATCGGAGGGCTTCAAGATGATTGATAAACCCAATCTCCATCGAGAGACTTCGCATATCGGCACCAGCAGTTGATGAAAAGGAAAAAGCGGGAATTCCAGCCACCGCATGCCGGGCATGGGCCAGCATTCGACGTGATAATTGCTCACTGGCTTCATCTTCCAGTTCATACAAAATCACTTCGGGATGCCACAGGCTCAGGAAATCTTCATCGTTTCGCTTGCCGGTAAACAATGCCGTTTCAATAGACGCGGTATGGCCAAGGACCCGCAAGAGAACTTCAGGGATTTTTTCCAGGTACACCACGGCCACGCGCATTGCAGTCTCTATCAACCAAAATGAAGTGAGGGGGAGAAAAATGTGGATGATGATTTGGTATCAGGGCCTGCGATCAAGAGGTTCCTTGAACTGAAACAACTGTTTGGAGTGCATCAGTTAAATGGGAAAAGAAGGAAATCTTCCAACCGCAAACCGCTGACCTCAGGTTGTCCAAAGCACCAATCCACCATGTTCCGCGAAACATGTGACAGTACTCAGTTTCCACGCGCGTGTCTACTGAGTTTTTGACAAAACGTTGAAAACACTATGGAACCAGCGGTTGTGTTTTTCAAGGAGCCAGGCAAGGAGGGCTCCCTGCCTGGAAGATTTTTTTGGGATTGAGTGCCTGGAGCAAAAGCCCACCCGGGTCCTTGCCCTGGGACTGATTGACCCGTTATCGAGGTGGATAATTTTCGGTTCGTTTTCGTCCTTTTGAATCCTGGGCAAAGAAGATGACGGATTGGCTTCCATTCAAATCAACATTGGTCATGTATTTTCCATCCGGGCCGACGAGGACATTCTTCCCATTGATTCGCAACTGAACACCCGGTTCCGTCTCGCCATTGACTTCATAAATCCCACGACCCACTTCACGATAGGTTGGCCGGGGTAAGTATATTGGGGTATCAATGATACTGCTTGCCCGAATCACAATCTGCAGTCGCTGCTCATTGGACCAGATTCCCTCTTTCCCATTGCCTTCAACCCCCTGAACCCGCCAGTAATAGTTGCCATCATATGGCCGAAAAACATTGCTGGTTGAGGTACCACGCTGATTGCGTTCAGCAATAATTGTGCTCTTGACAAAGGAGTTTGAGGTAGCAAGCTGGAAGTTATAACTAACAGCCCCCGGCACCGGGCTCCAGGTAAACACAATTTCAGGCGATGTGCCCTGGTTAAAACTCCGAAGTTCAGAATTTTCAGGTGATCTCAGCTTTGGACTGGGTAAATAGGCAATATCATTGACTTTGGCGCCTTCTTGAAACTCACTCCCTCGGTTTTCGGAGACAACCACCGCATTTCCTTTATCGGTCACCACGTTCAGGCTGCCTTTTTCGGATACAACTTTGGTGGTTTGACCATCATAGTTGATGGTGCCCTGTGTTCCACTCTGGAACGAAACCGATACCCCAGGCGCGGTCACGTTATTCACACTTCCAGCCGCCGGGGTTGACACCGGGTTTGACATATTGACCGTGCCAAACGCCACGTTGTTTTCCACCTGGGTTTTATCAGACTTTAACTCTTTGCTGTTTCGTTTTACGATGACGGTTGAATTTTCTTTAATCCGGAGGGTACTACCATCAACAAACTGGAGCGAAGCTGTTGACCCCGATCCGGTTTGGATCCGATCTCCCTCATATAATGACATTCCAGAAGTACCAGGGACAACACTGCCACCATTGGCCGGAAAAACAGTCACATTCCCACTGGCTTGAACCAGACGGATTTCTTCAATCACAATCTCAGGAGGAGGATCAACAGGCTTTAAATATTTCCACCAAATCCAAAAAAGAATTAACCCTATGATGAGGACAAGAATCCCCCCAATTGTGTACAGAGTTTTCTTTGAAATGACATACCAATCAAAATATTCCCGCCGTATGCGGGAATCCTGACCTGATCTGTTCACGTCTCCTCCGATATTGGATCAGAAAATCCAGATCATCCTTCCAAAATGAGTGCGGGTCGTCAAACTGAGGCACCGCGAAAGATGCTGACGATAGGGCTTGTGCCAGACCATCGCCGTCTAACCTGGGGTCGCGCAGTTTCACGTTTGAATGATCCCTGCGTTCTGATCCAGATCGTCGCCGCCAAATCTTATGAAAGTTGAAGTTGTCGTTTGCCGTGCGAAGAATGCTGAAAAAAGGATGATGATTTTGTGTAAATTCTCAGAACTAGGTAACTAAGAATCACCCACCAATCTAGCACACGCAACTTTTTACCAGCAATGTAATTTTCTGGGATTTCACTTGGTTTTTCTGCGCTTAACCATCATTTACAACTTCTAAGGCAGTTCTTTCCGGGCTATTGGGCAACCACCGGGTCACTTGATGAAGCCGGTTGTCCTTTACGATCTGAACCACGCAGTTGCCCGGTTTGGTCAATGTAGTACGAAACAGTGCCATTGACATTGTACACCATTGGCATTCCAACACACTCAAAGGTGTTTTCCGAGGCCGTGAGCGTATATTTATAAAGTCGCTCATTTTCTGGGTCGGTGTTTAACTCGCCCCCTTCGACGAGTTCAGCCATTGTGCCATAGCGCCCAGTTCTGGCTTTAAAGGCTTCTTCAGCTCGATAAATCGTTCGCATTTGCGACTTTGCAGCCCCATCTCTGGCCGCCCGGTTGGCGGCGGGCACAACCACCTGCGGGGCACTATCCTGACACCCAATCACGGGTATCAATAAACTCATCAGCAAGATACAACAAATGATCCGGAATTCAGTTTTCACCATAAGGTCCTTTCTACAATCAGTACTGGGTTAGTTTCGGCGTGAGCTATCAACCGGGCCTGCCAGCGTTCAGGAAGCTGGCAATTCAATGATAAATCGAGCACCGTGAGGTTGATTTTCCTCAACCAGGATTCGTCCATTGTGATCGGTCACAATGTGGCTCACGATGGCGAGCCCAAGCCCGGTGCCCCGTTTACGGGTTGAGAAATAGGGCTGAAAGAGCCGTTCACGGTCATCGGCAGAAATCCCCTGGCCGGTATCACTGACGGATAAGCGGACCAGATCCTGATCTGGGCGATATTCGGTGGCCAGGGTAATTCGCTTTTCACCGCTGTCATAGTTCCCTGATCGGTCAGCCGCCGCCTCGATGGCGTGTCGTGCATTGTCAATCAAATTAACCAGGGTTCGCTTAAATTGCTCTCGATCAATGTTGAGAACTGGCACCGTCTCATCGAGGCTGGTTTCAAGTTCAATGTCATCAAGCCGATCATCATAAAGACGAATGGCTTCTCGAACCACCTGATTGAGCGATGATGGTTCTGGCTGGGCATCCGGCAATTTGGCAAACCGTGAAAATTCATCAACCATGCGTTTCAGGGTGGCGACTTCCCGGCTAATGGTTGCTGTGCATTCGTGGATTGTCTGACGAACCCGTTCTGAATCAACCCCATGCCGATCAATATTGCGGCTGATGCGCTCAGCACAGAGTTGAATTGGCGTCAGTGGATTTTTGATTTCGTGAGCCATCCGGCGGGCAACTTCGCTCCAGATCGCGCTTTGCTGTGCCTGGATGAGCGGCGAAAGATCTTCAATCATCAGAACCGCGCCCTTGTATTTCCCCTGTTCATCGCGTAAGGCAGTCCCTGAGACAGCCACGTGCAGGGGCTTTTGATCCTGGATTTTGAGTTCAACCTCAACCGTAGACTGCCCAAGTCGCCGCGTTCGGCGTAAAACGCGTTGAAACTCCACCCGATTTGCGGCTGGCACTGCCTGTTCAACCGGCAAACCAATTGATGACTGGTCAAGTCTGAGCAACTCTATACCCGCCTGGTTGATGGTTGTCACCCGCTGTTCAGCATCAAGCGAGACCACACCTGTAAACAGACTTTGCAAAATCGTTTCAATGTATTGTTTTCGTTCTTCAAGCGCCCGGTTCATAGTTCGGAGCTGGGTGGCAGTGGCTTCAAGTTGATGGCGGTTGGTACGTAGTTGACTGGCCATGTCATTAAATGAATTGACCAGTACTGCCAGCTCGTTATCAGCCGCAACATTGACCACATAATCAAAATTTCCCTGCGCGACGTGATGCGTCCCTTCCGCCAGTGCCTGGATCGGAACCGTGATTCCCCGCGCAATATAGAGCGCGATCCAGGTGGTTCCAAAAACCAGCAACAGCGTGACAAACCCCAGGATATACAGATAGGTAAATCGCATCCGACGATTTTGAATCGTCAAATCCGCTCGATTCCGAGCCTCATTTGAAAGCTGGTCAAACCGGTTGATCAATGACGGTGGAAGTTGACGAATCAAAAACAACCCGCCAACCTGTTTTGGCTGACGGCTTCCGGCTTGCGGCACGGTTTTCTTTCCATTGCCAGCCACCACACCGGCCCGAATCGGTAACCCAACCAGCACAAACATCCGGTTGTCTTCGGTGACAAAGATTGAACTATGCGGGTCATTGCGGGCCACACCTGATTTTGCCTGCTGAACATTTGACAACCCGTCAAAAAAACTATCTCCCAGTTCCAGGACCTGTTTGCCATCACTGTCGAGCATAAACAGTCGGTACAACTCATGGCTGCGAAATTCGGCTTTAAACACTTCACGACCAGTTGTATCCAGATCCAGGCGTGAGGGCGTGGTGTCGGCACCGGGCAAGACGGCCATTTGTCGCATTTTCAAGAGCCGAATCATCGAGCGCCCAACTTCTGAAAGGGCTTTCATTTCCTGGGAGTACATCTGATCCTGGATAAATTCCACGTCCTCTTCAAATCGCTGGGCCGGGATATTAAACCACTTCTCAAGACTCCGGTTCACCAGACTATAGGCAAAGAAAAACAACATCACCACTGGCAAAATCGAAATTGCCAGCGACCCAAGAACCATTTGTGATTTAAATTTTGATCCCAGTTTCCTTTGACGTCGCTCTTGGATCAACTTCAGAATGTTGCGGCTGAGCACAAACAGCAACAACATCGACGCCATAAAGTTCAGCATCGAGAGACCATACAAAATAAACGTGGCCACCGGTGTACTGGGACTGATCAGGTTCAATAAATCAAGCGATCCCTGAGCAATCAACACCCCCAAAAACATCAGGGTGATGATTGACAGAATCAAGATACGGGTTTGCCGCATGCGATAGGTACGCAACGCATGCTCAGCCTCAGGGAGGTTGGTGACACTGAGAGGTCCGGATGGCGTGGGATCGGTCATCTTTGGTCGGTTGAAAGAGTCAGTAGTCAGTAGTCAG
>DAOQNB010000057.1:7449-14247 GCA_035335845.1 Acidobacteriota bacterium
TCTGAGCAGATTACAGTTCCTTTTATTACGGAACCATATCAATCAGCGATCATGGATTTGACCACTGACGACTGACGAAGTTCTATTCACTGAATTTCTTTAAAATGAGTGTGAAAGCTGAGAAATGACTGAATGAATCTCATCATAAACCTTTTTGTCCACCCAGACACGGGAGAACTGCGAAGCGGCTGGCAGGTTACCATTTTTTTCATGGTTTTTCTGATTATGGCCGGGTTGATTGCGGTTCCATTGACAACCTTCGTGGTAACGCTGCTTCCGCCTCCGATGCAATCACAATGGTCAGCCCTGACCTTCAACAAAATTGGAATGCTTCTGGCGGCGGCGGCGGCAACCTTGTTTTGCCGGAACTTGTTTCCTCAGGTTCAGTTTACAGCCTGTGGGTATTCCCTTTCTCCACGCTGGTGGGCAGACATCGTGGGAGGGTCGCTGGCTGGAATCGGCTTGCTGTCTCTGGTCTTAGGGCTCACCGTCGTTGTCCAAAAAGCTACGCTCCAGATTGCGACGGTTTCGGTGGTGCTCCTTGGCTGGGCGCTGATTCAAGGGGTGATCCTGTTTCTGATTGCGGCGGCGTTTGAAGAAGTCCTGTTACGCGGGTTTGCCTTTCAAACGTTGAAAGAAAACACCAATCCACTCAATACTTTACTGGTTACGTCCGGTCTGTTTGCCCTCATTCATCTTGCCAACCCGCATTCAACCTCGCTGGCGCTGCTCAACACGTTTCTGGCTGGAATCTGGCTTGGTGTCGCCCGACTCAAACGTCCCAATCTCTGGCTGGCCACTGGACTGCACCTGGGATGGAACTTTGCTACCGTCTGGGTGTGGGGAATATCGGTCAGTGGCCTGGATCACTTGATTTCAGCCACGGTTTTGACAACACAACCCCTGTCTCCACAATGGCTCACAGGTGGTAGCTATGGCCCCGAAGGTGGCATCCTGTGCACCATTAGTTTATGCTTGGCCACGTTCTGGATGGCGCGTCGCGTACAGCAAGTTGATCCTCCAGCCTCACCCTCTTGAGTATCGCTCGAAAAAAATAGAAGAACCAAAGGACACCACCCCCCATGCGAGGAGAACGCGAATTTATCCGATTGATTGAACCCCGGGCCCGCCGGTCAAGCCCTGACGTGGTCGTTGGGATTGGGGACGATGCGGCCCTGATCGTTCCCAAAGCCGAGACCTGTCTGGTGATTGCCTCTGATGTCATTGTGGAGGACGTTCATTTTCGCCGACGGTACTTTCCGCCTCAGGCGCTTGGACATAAAGCCCTGGCTGTCAACCTGAGTGACATTGCCGCCATGGGCGCCACGCCACGCTATTTCCTTCTGACACTTGGACTTCCAGCCGATTGTGAAGACTGGTTTGCTGACCAGATTCTGGCTGGAATCCTGGCTCTGGCAGATCAGCACAATGTGGTTTTGATTGGCGGAGACACATCTCATGCCCCGGAACGGATTTTTATTGATATTACCATTCTGGGTGAAGTTGCCCGGTCCGAAGCTGTTCAGCGAAGCGGGGCCCAGGTCGGAGATCTCATCTATGTCAGCGGTGAATTAGGCGATTCAGCCGCCGGGCTGGCGGTTCTGCAAAATCAGGCCTCCACTGGATCGCTCCACAACACCCAAATCTCGATTCAAGCGGCGATTCGATCTCATCTGCAACCACAACCCAGGTTGAAACTGGGCCGCATCCTGGCTCACCGGCATCTGGCTACGGCAATGATGGATATCAGTGATGGCCTCTCAATTGACCTGGCCCGACTGTGTGAGAAAAGCAGCGTGGGCGCACGACTTCAGGCCGATACCATTCCGATCTCATCAGCCGCACAGGTTATATCGTCCCGCAATCGCCAATCGCCACTCCAATTAGCCCTGCACGGTGGCGAAGATTATGAATTATTGTTCACGGTCTCGCCTCAAAATCAGGCGGCGGTGACTCAACTTCAGACGGTACTGGCCGAAACGGGTGACTCGGTTCCGCTGACCTGTATCGGGCAAATTCAGCCCGCCCAGGATGGTTTGCACATTGAGACGCTGACCGGCGTCCACCCACTTGAAATCAAGGGATATGATCATTTCCGCTGAAAAGAGCGAGTTGCGAGGTGTCAATTCAGAGAGCAATGACGAGCAACGCCATTTGACCACTGTCACTTCTGTCATCCTGGCTTTGTCAGGGTTGCCAGACATTTCGCCCAAAGCGTTCATTCAAGCAGAGCTGGATGTCTTTAGCCGTCGAGAATTCTGACATCACAAATTTAAGCGGATATTCGTACCCGGCATGGCCGATCACGGGCCAGACGGAAGCAGCGTGTGCGTTGTAGTAGTCAAAATGGACAAATGCCAGACCGTCAGCATTGAACGTGAAGTGCAGTGAGGCTTTCCAGGGAATATTCTCTGAGTAGTTAAACTCTTCCGGGTGAAGCAGGCTATTGATTCGTCCACGGATGGTCTTTTTTAAATTGGTAAACGCCGGGTTGGATTTGATCCGCTCCAAAAGGGTGCGCGGGTCTGGTTGCGGTCGGAATAAAATCGAATTTAACCCGACTTCACGACTTGGGACTTCGATAAACAGACACTCCCACAACCCATGTACCGTCAGCGCGGCATAAAAATTCAGGCAATCAGCTCGCCTCCGGTTGAGTTGGGAATCAAAGACTGGCTGGGAAATGTTGGCAGCCGTGAACTGAACCTGTACTGGCTCAGGCAATTGACTCCAGGTTGGGAGTTCTGATTCATTGACTCGCATTCGTTTTTGGGGTGAAAGAGCGAACGGGAAAAGAGCGTGGAGTTGCAATTGATAAGCAAGCAAACCTATCAAAAACAAAGAGCTTACGAATTAAGAGAAACCAAGCTGAAATACAAGGCTCAGCTTCTTTACGATTTTGCTCATTCCTCACACATACTCAATTGTATTGGGAAATGTGAGCTGGAGTTTGGGGATCTCGACCTCGACTGTGGTTTGCTGGTCTGGAACGCTTTCAATGTGGAGGCGGCCTTCGTTGAGTTCAACAATCCGCTGTACAATTGCCAGCCCTAACCCGGCGCCCTGCTGCTCATAGATCGTTCGCTCAAATTGCATATATGCCCCAATATCTGCAATTTGATTGGCCGTCATTCCACGGCCCTGCTCCGTCACCCTCAGAAGATAGGTCTCTGGGCCAGTCGTTCCAGTGACAATCACCGGTGTGCCTGGGATAGAATATTTAAAAGCGTTTTCAAGGAGTTCTTCGACCACTTTTGCCAGGTGGGAATCTGATATTCGGATGACTTCGTCAGCCACAGTCAGATGCAGGTCAGGGATTCGACTAAAATCGCGGGCTTTGGTGACAGCAACTTTCTCGATAATGCTCTTGGCGGAATAGGTTTGGGCTTGTTTTCGGATCAGTTCAAGGTGACCTGGATCGGTGCAGAGCGTTTCAAGTTTGGCATACACCCAGAAATTCTCGACCAGCCGGTGCAGCCGCCTGGCTGAGGTATGAATGTCACGCACCATCTCCAGAATTTCTTCACGGCTAAAGGTATCGTAGGCATCCAGTACCAGTTCTGACATGCCTAAGATCCCATTGAGCGGGGTTCGTAATTCGTGCGGAAGCGAACTGCTGATATTGCGGCGCAACTCCTCCATTTTCTTTTCATACTGGTCACGCATCCAGCTATGTTTCTGAAACTGGGCCCGGATCGCAGTCACCAGTTCATCTCGCCCAACGGGCTTCGGCAGGTAATCATCGGCCCCCAGGTTCATCCCCTGGCGGATATCTGAATGATCAATTTTGGCGGTTAAAAAAATAAAGGGGATTGATGCCGTCTGTGGATCTTTGCGCAAGGCTGCCAGAGTGCCGAGTCCATCCAGGTACGGCATCGTCACATCACAAATGATCAAGTCAGGCTGGTAGGTTTTGGCAAACTCAACCCCCTGCAAACCATGCTCGGCGCTGATGGCTTCAAACCCTTCCAGCTCAATAATTTCAACAATCAACCGGCGAATCAGCTCTTCGTCATCAATAACCAGGATTCTTCGTTGTTTGGTCACGGCTTTATTTGTCGCTCCTCTATCCCCGGATCGCTGCTTCAGCTATGAACATTTTAAATATCGCCTGGGAAAAAGGATCTTCTTCCCAATTTACTTCCGGATGCCATTCAACCCCGAGCATAAAATGCCCTGGCCGGGTATTGATTACCGCCTCGGTGACCCCATCTGCTGACCAGGCAATCGGCTCTAAATCACGCCCGATTTCATCCACAGCCTGATGATGATGACTGTTGACGCGGATGGTCGTCCCACCTGCCAGCCGGGCCAGGATGCTCTCTTGCTTGATTTGGATACTGTGGGCCACGCGGGTATAGGTTCCGCGCTGGTTATGTTGAATGACATTCTCGACCTGCGAGGGCAGGTCCTGGAGCAGGGTGCCGCCACGATACACATTGAGCGCCTGCATACCATAGCAAATCGCTAAAACCGGCAGGTGCAGGGATTCAGCCGCAGCCAGCAGCAATTGATCCACTTCATCTCGTTCCGGAAACACCTCTCCCAAATTGACGTGAGGGGCCTGACCATAGCGATAGGGATCAATGTCGCTATTGCTTCCAGGGAGCAAAACCCCATCCAGCCGGGGCACCAACGCATTGATGTACACGGCGTCAGGGATGATCGGCACCAGCACGGGAACTCCGCCAGCGGCGAAAACCGCCCGGCCATAGGTTTGACGTAAGTAATTTGTATCGTCAGTTGGATTTAACCGGGTTGAAATCCCAATCAACGGTCGGGGTGAACTCGTCACAGGCATAGGCGGATCCTTGTTTGTGGTCGCAGTGTCCGAGCTTTTTTGAAACGATTACCGGAACGCGTTCTTTGTTGTTACTGCAGGAAAGGAATTTGTGATTTGAAAAAGGCTTGTGGTAGCGTGCAAGGGCAGCTTGAAAGTACCGCATTTGATGTTTTTTTGCCATTCTTCTTGCAGATTTTTGTTGATTCCCGGCTTTGGCGGCGGGTTCCGCGCCTCAAGTCTGACCAAAAGTGAAAGTAGTCACCATGTTTCCTGAACTGATTAAACTTGGCTCCAATTTTACAATTAATACCTACGGAGTGTTCATTGCCATTGCCTTCCTGGCCGGCGTCCTGCTCACCGCCAAACTGGCTGAAGAAGACGGACTTGACCGGGGTACGATGTATGATTTGTGCCTCTATATGCTCATCGCCTCCCTGGTTGGATCACGGGTATTGCTGGTCATCACCGAGTGGGAACAATACCGACTCAACCTGAAATCGCTCTTCTCCATTGATTTTCTTCGCTCAGGGGGTGTGTTTTATGGCGGATTGATCGGGGCCAGCCTCGCCAGCATCTTTCTGATGCGCCACTATAAACTCCCCTGGTGGAAAACCGCAGATGCCTGTGCCCCTGGCATTGCCCTGGGGCAATTTTTTGGCCGGCTGGGCTGTTTTGCGGCTGGATGCTGCTGGGGAAAATGCACCACAAGCTGGGTTGGGGTTCACTTTTCAACCCGGGCCCACGAACTCACCGGGGTTCCAATTGACTGTGCCCTCCACCCAACCCAGTTGTATGAATCAATTAGCACGCTGATACTCTGTTTTGGACTGTTGTTTTTGCGAAAACGGCGGTCTTTTGATGGACAAATCATCCTGGCTTACTTCTTTTGTTACGCCGCCATTCGATTCTCTATCGAGTTTTTCCGTGATGACCCACGCGGGGCTGTTTCTCTCTTTGGAACCCAATCGCAAGGCATGCCACTGGAACTCTCGACGTCACAACTCATTGCCCTGCTCTTTGTCGTGCTGTCTGGCCTGAGTCTCTGGTTTTTGCGCCGCCGGAGCAACCAGGAACGAGGGAGCGAAGGAGCGAAGTAGCAACGTGTTACGTTTCGAGTTGGTGCTGTCACCCAATCAACCCCTGATTTATTTTGCTCAAATGACTATCGGTTAAACAGGGCGCCAGTCCGGCTGGTGCGGAGCATCCCGCAAATCACGTCAAAAACCTGATCGGTTGAGATGGCTTCAAGCTGAGGTTGATATAGAAAGTGATGGCGTTGTCCAGCAGAATCCGGATCAAGGTGTTCGTCACGCGTATCAGTCAACAAAACTGTCGGCGTATCAACGGCTGCCGAAAGCCTGGCCCAGCCAGCTTCAGCCGTAACCATCAAGGTACAGCAGGCCAGTCCGGCAATTCGTTCAGCTACGGGGATGCCGGCCAGCATCACGACTTCATGTTGATACTCGTTCCGCAATTTTGCAGCGACGTCTTTGATCACCGGACTGTTTTTGGCCTCTCCAACCAGGGCAATGCGGGCGTTGTAATGATTGACCAGCAATCCAGCCACTTCGGCAAAGCGCGAGGCAGGCCAGGCTGACTGAGTACCGCTGGTTTCAGGGTAGAGACCAATCAGCAATTCCCCTGGATTCCAGGGTGATCGCTTCAGCCGTTTTTGAATCGCCGTGTCAAATTTGCCGGCAATCGGAAGACGAATGTTGCGGTCAATGACCTGAACCCCAATCGCTTCAATCGCTTCGGCATATTGATCAACTTTGCGGCGCGGGCGGCTGACCCGTGGATTGCGGATATTAAATAGCCATTTGGCCAGTTTGCTCTGGTGTCTGACACCAATGCGGCTGGTTGCCCTTGATAACCAGGCCAGAACCCCTGATTCCGAAAACTCATTCAGGTCAATCGCCAGGTCATATTTCCCTACCCCAAGCCTGGCACCGGCTGAGATAAGGTTCCAGCCAGCCGTCACTTTATCGCCTTTCACCAGTTCATAGTGATCCTGG
>DAOQNB010000058.1:0-11622 GCA_035335845.1 Acidobacteriota bacterium
CCATCCTCGAAGAAGCCGCCAATTGGAATGCGGATATTGTTGTGGTTGGAACACGCGGCTGGAGTGGGATTGACCGGATCCGGCTCGGCAGCGTTTCTGATGCGATTGCCATCCACGCCCCCTGTTCCGTCGAAATTGTGCGGCATTGTACCCTCTCTGAATAAGGAATTTTCTGCAAATTGCGGGTCAAAACCCCACTGGATCTAAGGGAATCCCCCTGGGTTGAGTGTGTTTTCCCTTTGGCTTGCACCTTATTCAACGGCATCAATCCCATTTTTTAGAAAGAGAGACAGTTTATGACGGTTCCACTGCAAATCACTTTTCGCAATATGGAGTCCTCCGAAGCCGTTGAAACCCGGATTCGGGAAGAAGTCGAAAAGCTACAAACCTATTTCGACCAGATCATCAGTTGTCGAGTCGTGGTCGAAATTCCCCATCGGCATCATCAACAAGGCAACACGTGCCTGGTTACTGTTGATTTACATGTGCCAGGAAGTGAAATTGTAGTGAAGCAGGAACCGACCCTGTACAACTCGCTCCAACACACCGGGGCCCCAAAAACATCGAAACAGGTTGAAATCAGTGGCCCACACAAAGATATGTACACCACGATTCGGGATGCGTTTAAAGGCGTGCGCCGCAAATTGCAGGATTTTGTGCACCGTCAACGACATCAGGTGAAACAGCACGAAGAAACGCCGCTGGCAACGGTCAGCCAGTTGTTTGTCAATGAAGGCTACGGGTTTATCGAAACCATCGAAGGCGAACTGGTGTATTTTCACCGCAACAGCCTCAACAACGAAGATTTTGAAGCCCTGGCAGTGGGCACACCGGTTTCGTTTATCGAAGAAGTGGGTGAAAAAGGTCCGCAGGCCAGCCTGGTCAAAGTTATCGCCTGATTTGCTTTCTCTCGATTAAAGCCTCTCTCCTTCCAACAGCACACCATCGGTTTCGAAGCGAAATAGATGGTGTGCATTTTTTTGCGCTCTGTAAAACCCTTGTAAAGCGCCTGGGCAATCCGATTTTCATCAGCCGCTTTCGGCTCGCTCCATAACACTGTAATCCAACTTCTCTTTTCAAGGACTTAGGAAATGGTTCAAAATGAAATGTAAAGTTTTGTAAAAAACTATTAAAAGACTTTCATTTTTCCGGTTTGAAAAAGAACATTTTTTTTTGTCTCCCGTTATAGCCGAACGAACTGAAACGGCTGCTCCCGAGCCGGAATACACACTGAATTGGAATACTGAGGAGACGATCAATGAAAAACTTTACCAAACATGCATTCTCAATTTTGGCGCTTTCAGCAGTCCTGACCCTCCCGGTTTTGGCTGGTGAAAAGAAAGAATCAATCACCTTCTCCCGCAACATCGTGGTGAATGGAACAACCATCCAGGCCGGCACCTACGATGTGAAATTCAACGACCAGACCGGGGAATTCATCATTCTCAAGCGCGGCAAGGAACTTGCCAAAACCACTGGTTCCCTCAAAGATCGGGGACGCAAAGTGACCTCAACCGAGGTTTTCTTTAGCAAACAGGGCGATAATGCAGTTTTAAGCGGCGTTACTTTTGCTGGTGCAAATCAAACAGTGGTGGTCAATGACGGCGCTCAGGCCGCATCACCAAGTCAGTAATCTCTCCTCACTGTTTCGCAAAACCCATTCTGAATGAGAATGGGTTTTGCTTTTTTCTCTGTGATTTTTTTTGGAAATAATTTCAATAAACTGAACATTTTTTCTTGTATTAACCTCTGTTTTCAACAGAGGTTTTTCTTTTTACAAATTCATTGAGATGACCTGGAATCATTTGAAGCAAAGAGGTGACAGGCATCTTCAAGACTTGCCAGGGAGAAGGGTTTGACCAGTTTTCCGACGAACCCGTACTGGGAATAGTCAGACAGAATTGGGTCATTTGAATACCCGCTGCACACAATGGCCTTCACCTGCGGGTCAATCAACCGCAATTTCTCCAGTGTTTCCTGCCCCCCCATACTTCCCGGAACAGTTAAATCCAAAATGACGCCTGAAAATGGGGTATGGTTTTCAATTGCCTTTCCATAAAGAACAACGGCTTCAATCCCATCTTTTGAAACTTCTATTTCATACCCCAGCGCTTCTAACATTTCCCGGGTGGTTTCACGAACGATTTCTTCATCGTCCATCACCAAGATTCGTACTGGCCGCGATGACTCAGATGACGCGATTTCGCCGGTGGCCAGTCGCAAAGACGGTTGTGCCACCTGACTGGCGGGCAGAAAAATATCAAATTGCGTCCCAATTCCAGCCTCAGACGTCACCGTAATGTATCCGTTATGTTTTTTGACGACAAAATAAGCAATCGCCAACCCCAGACCATGACCAGTTTCTTTGGTTGAAAAATACGGGTCAAAAATTTTGGTTAAGTGTTCAGGATTGACCCCGATTCCCTGGTCAATGACGGATATCTTGATGTAATCGCCTGGGGTGAGGGGGTATTGACCAGTCTCAGCCAGGGTGATGTTTTTACCGCGCACCAGCAATTCACCGCCAAGGGGCATGGCGTCACGAGCATTGAGTGCCAGGTTCTGGAAAACCTGTCCCATTTGGCCGGGATCAATTTCGGTGAGCCAGAGGTGTGGGTCAAATTGAAACACCGCCCGGATATTTGAACCATGCAATGAAAAAACAATCGTGTCGCGGATAAAGTACTCTAAATTCGCAATTTCCCTGACCGGGACCCCTCCTTTGGCAAATGTCAGTAACTGCCGGGCCAGCCCCTTGGCTCGATCACTGGCCCGCTGGACGGCATCGAGCCGGGTGAGGATTTTTTGGGGATTGGTAACATAGGTTCTCACCAGTTCGACATTTCCAATAATGGCCGTGAGCAAATTATTAAAATCGTGTGCAATCCCCCCCGCCAGAACTCCAAGTGATTCCAGTTTGGCGATTTTGTACTGTTCTTCCTCCATTTGTTTGCGGCTGGTGATATCGGTGATCCGGACCAGATTGAGTCGCTTGCCACCGACCGATATCATTTTACTGGCCAAACTTCCCCAAAAGGACCGGCCAGATTGGGTCACATATTCAAATTCAGCCGTTACCGTTCGTCCACTTTGAATCTCAGTCCCAAACTTGCGACTTTCAGCTTCTGAGAGCGGGACTTTATGAAATGCCCCCCCTCGCAACCCAATCAGTTTGTTTTTCTCTGGATATTCAAATAACTCAACTCCCCGCTGGTTGCAGTCAATAATGAAGTCCGTTTGTGTATCTACCAAAAAGATGGCATCGGTTGAGTTGGTATAGATGGTTTCAAATAATTCGCGATGATACCGCAGGTCTTCCTCATTTTCTTTTTGCCGCGAGATATCAAATGAAATTCCAACCCACTCAACTACGTGAGGTGATTTTTTGAGCGGCACGGCACAGGTTCGAATCCATTTATATTCCTGGGATTGGGTCAGGACTCGAAACTCAAGGTCAAGGGTAGTACGGGTCTGGCGGGCTTCGAGATAGGACCGGTATGCCTGAGGTTGATCATCTGGATGAATCAACACATTTCCCTGAGTTGTGAGCAGGCGAATCTCTTGAGTTGACCACCCGAGCAATTCATAGGCTCTTGCACTGACAAACGAAACCACCGGCGAATGATCATCGGTTTCCTGGAGTTGGAAAACGGCACCTGGAATGACATCAATAATTTGACGAATTTGGGCCTCACTTCGGCGCAGGGCCTCGATGGCATATTTTTGCTCAGTCATGTCCTGGGTGGCCCCAATAATCCGAATCAATTGCTGGTTCTGATCCAAAATGGGCCGGACATGGTCTCGAACCCAGCGAATTTGCCCGTGAATGGTCACCATTCGCAATTCCCGGACAATGGGACGACCAGCCCAGATACTTTCCCCGGTTTGTTGGAATAACACCCGATCATCTGGATGAACCAGTTGCCACCAGTTTTCAGGCTGACTTATCACGTCTTTCGGATACCCGAAGATCCGATAGATTGCATCGGTAACCCATTCCAATTCAAATGACTTGTCAGGTTTGATCCGGAATGAATAGGTATAATCTGAAGTAATTTCAGAGATGGTCCGATACCGGGATTCGCTTTCCTGTAATGCCATTTCTGCCAGCTTTCGGTCGGTAACATCAATCATGACGCCGCCCAGTATCTCACCTGGCATGCCATCTAAATCCCGAAAGAGCCGGGCTTTTTCACTAATCCACCGGACAGTTCCGTCAGGCCAGACAACCCGATATTCATAGTCACCAAACGAATGTCCTTCTAAGGACGAATCGGCCACCTCCGTCAACTGTGAATGGTCCTCAGTGTGGATACACTTTCGCCATAACGAAATCGTTAACTCTGTCTCGGCTGGTTCCAACCCCATTAACTGATAACACTCATCTGACCAGTGCACCTCATCGGTTTTTTGATTCCAGGTCCAGATACCGACTCTGGTGGCTTTGGTAATGAGATTGAGTGATCTGGCTTTTTGGGTCAGCAGGGTCTCGCGATACTGCAATTTCGAATTCTCAGCCCGCAGACGTTTGTTCTCTTCACGCAAGCGCTCTAATTCTGCAGTGAGGCGGTCTAAATCAGTTTCAGAAGAATTCGAATAGGGTTTCATGAAAGCAATAGAGTTGAATGCAAAGCAGTTTAGGAATTTTCGGAATCCCGGGTTTGTTTTCGAACCGATTGGGTTGTAATCGGAATATAGATTTCAGGCTCGTGGGGAATTTGCTCAGGATGCGTTAACGGGAGAACTGAAGCAGCATGACTGGCTGAAAATTCCTCCACCGTTCCCCAAAAAGAGACAACCCCCTCAGATAAAACCAGAACGTGCGTATTTGGCAAGTTATCGTGTCTGGCATGCACAATCTGGACCTCACCCTGTTCCGGATCGTGTTGGGCTCGATGAGTGGCCAGATAGGGAATAATGTGCAATTCCTTTGAAACAAAAATTGCCGATGTCTGATGCAAATCACGCGCCTGTAAGATCAAGTCCAGGATGTTTTTGGCGTTTACCGGGTCAAGCCCGGCGGTTGGTTCATCAAATAACATAATTGATGGCCAGCCAACCAGGGCCCGGGCAATTTCCAGTCTCCGCTTCATACCGCCAGATAATTCTTCAGGTGTTTTCCACATGGCATCGGTCAGCCCAACCATGGCAATAATTTCACTTACTGCCGTTCGAATCGCACCCTCTGACCAGCCTTGTTCAACCAGTCGGTAGGCCGCATTTTCATAAACGGAAAGGCTGGTAAATAACGCATCTTCCTGAAAGGTAATCCCCAAATGACGGCTCCGGAGCGCCAGCAATTCCTCCTCAGATAGATGCTCAATTTCTTTGCCATAGATTAAAATCTGACCTTCGTCGGGTTGCAGTAGCCCCATGGCCAGCATCAGCGTCACGGTTTTTCCAGTCCCAGCAGTCCCTGTCAGACAAATCAACTCGTTTTGATGCAGCTTGAAACTCAAATCTCGCAGGACTTCAGTGTCGCCAAAACTTAACGCAACGTGTCGGAATTCCAGCACCGGTACCGAAGTATCAGATTGGTTTAACTCGAAAACTGGCATAACCGGATCGTTCCTTCACCAATGAGGATCAAATTTCGATAATTTTTGCAAGCATCGTGCCAGATTCAATCAAATTCAGGAAACGGAGCTGAATTCTGGCGCCTTGAGGTCTGATCTTTTCTCCGAGTGTGTGCCTTTACTTCAATAGGACAGACCAGCGATCAACCAGATGTCAGGAGACGCCGAAACAGGGAAAGCTTATGAACAGGCAGCAGATTCGATCTCAGCCTCAACCTTGAGCCCGGCCTGAATCCAGGCCGCCGTGCCGCCCACGACATTCAACACTTGATGGAATCCATGCCTGGAAAGCAGACTGGCCCCGGCACTGGAACGATATCCACCCGCACAGATAACAGCGGTTGGCCGGGCCGGGTCGAGGTGATCCAGGTTTTTCTCCAGTTGGGCCAGTTGGAAATTCAGTGCGGTTGGAACGTGCCCCTGGCAAAATTCGAGTGGGCGGCGCACGTCAACCACCTGCAGGTCGGGTTCGGCTTCCAGGCGACTGGCGAGTGCGTGAACTGAGAGTTGAGGGACTGTCTTGAGTTCGAGACCAGCGGCTTTCCAGGCATCAATCCCACCAGCCAGGTATCCGCCGACGGTTTCGATCCCCACTCTGGCCAGTCGGGTGACCGCTTCGGTGACCTGATCAGGTGATTCAACCACTAACAGCAGTGGGGTTGTGAGCGGAATCAGGCTCCCCGCCCAGGAGGCAAATTGTCCTTTCAGCCCGATATTGAGCGAACCGGGGATATAGCCACTTCCAAACTGGGGGGCCGGTCGAATATCGAGGACCAGATACCCTTGCTGGATCAGTTTATTCCCTTCCTCAGGTGTCAACGCCCTGGCGGCGCCCAGCTCCACCAGTGGTGAAGCGCCAGTTCGATTGATCTCAGCATCAAGCGGGAAATAGGCTGGAACTTCCGGTAAATCAGCCGTCATCATGGCGACAAATGCCGCTCGTGACATTGGTTTTAACGCGTAATTCAACCGGCGCTGGTCACCAATGGTCGAGGAAGTTTCAGTTGAAAGGTTTTTCCCGCACAGTGATCCAGCCCCATGGGCCGGGTAGACTTCAACTGAGTCATCGAGGGTAAGCAACTTTTGATGCAGGCTGTCATAGAGCATGCCGGCCATCTCCTCGCTTGAAAATCCCTTTGATCCGACCAGATCCGGTCTTCCAACATCACCAATAAAGAGTGTATCACCCGTCAAAACTTTTGCCGGGGCGTGAGCCTCGCTGGTGTCGCTGACGACAATTGAAATCCCTTCCGGCGTGTGACCTGGTGTTTCTAAGATTTTCAGAGTGACCGCTCCCACCTGCAGTTCATCACCATCCACTACCGCCCGATGAGGAAACAAGGCATTGGCTTTGTGCCCAAACACAATCGTGGCGCCGGTCCGGGCCGCAAGTTCCCGATGTCCACTGACAAAATCAGCGTGTAAATGTGTCTCGATAATATATTTCAGCGCCAGCCCCTGAGCCTGCGCTTCAGAGAGATACATCTCAACATCACGCTGTGGGTCAACCACTGCCGCTTCCCCTTCGGATCCAATCAAATACGAGGCGTGTGCCAGACACCCTAAATAAAACTGTTTGAAAAACATATGATTTCCTCAACGAAGATTTGATATCGGAACTAAACCATCTGTACCGAATGAAATGGTGGAGCGTGCCGATTTGACACACCTGAATGTCCAGTGGCCTGGGGTTGAGAATTGGAGTCGCCTGAAACCAGGGTGATGCCAGCTTGTGAGACTGGCACGTAGCCAGAGAGGCTCAGGTCGCTGCAGAAATGAAGTGGGGCGCGCAATGTTACCAAACCTGTCAAGTGAAAATCGAAGCATTTCCTGCGCTTGAAGGCAAAAGCCAGCTTATTCCTTCTCTCGATTGGGGTACAATTTGCAACCTGACCTCAGTTCTTGCTAAAAACAAGCTTCACATCCCAATTGATCACCTGACATTCACTTTCAACCAATTCCTGTTTTTCACGTCCCATCAACCGCACCATCATGGACACATCTGACGACCACATTTCCCGGGTCTCGCATCCGGGTTCCAGTTGGAAGATGCCACCGGTGAATTCCAGCCGGATTCACACTGGCTGGCGCGGTGGAATCGGTGTGTGGTTGATCTTGAGCCTGGCCTGGGTTTCACATGTCCTGAGCGGTAGTTTACCAGCTTTGTCAGCCGCAGGACCACCTCCACCAGCAACAACAGGTGTGCCGCGTTCACCATTACCAGCCAGTGACCTGCCTCCAAATGGCCACCCTTCCATTCGCACCTACACCGACAAAGATGGGCTTCCACAAAATGCCATTATGGGCCTGGTGATTGACGCCAAAGGGTATCTGTGGGCCGGATCCCAGGACGGGGCGGCCTATTACAACGGGGTCACCTGGAAAGTTGTCAATCTGCCAAATCGGACGGCTTCAAATTATGTGCGAGCGATGGCGGTGGCGCCAGATGCAAGCATCTGGTTTGGAACGCTCGGCGGCGGTGTGTCGCAATTAAAAGACGGAATCTGGACTACCTACACCGTCGAAAACGGGACACTGTCAAGCAATCGCATTCGGAGTCTGGCCATTGCCCCGAAAGCAAACGGTGGCTATGCCGTGTGGGTGGGGAGCTACGATAAAGGGATCATGCGGTTTGACCAGGGACAGTGGACCCAATTTACGGCCAAAGACTGTCCGGCTCTCAAGCAGGTCATTGGCAGCCTGGTGGTGTCTCAGGATTCAACGGGTCAGTCGGTTGTCTGGGCTGGAACCTATGGCAGCGGGCTCGTTCGGTTTGACGGGAAAACCTGGCAGATTTTTGACTCGACAAATTCTGGCCTCTCAAATAATAAAATCCACAGCCTGCTGGAAACCCGAACTCCAACCGGCAACCGGGTGATGTGGATTGGCACCCTGGGCGGAGGGCTGGTTCGATGGGACGGGGCCAACTGGACAAGCTTTACCCCCCAAAATTCACCACTGAAGGCAGATGAAATCACGTCAATTATTGAAATCCAGGGTCAGTCAGGTGAATCAATCTTGTGGGTGAGCACTTATGGTGGTGGCATATCGCGGTTTGAAAACGGACAATGGACGACCTTTACCACTGAGAACTCGGCCCTGCCAGACAACAATGTGGTTTGCCTGCAAAATACCCTGCTGCCCCGTCACTCACGGATGATCTGGGTGGGCACCAACGGGAGTGGCATTGTCAGGCTCGATGATAGTGCCTGGATTTCTTATGACGGTTTAAATTCCGGGCTCCGCAACAAAAAAATTGTCAGTTTGCTTGAAATACAAAACCCTGATGGCCATCGAGCCTACTGGTTTGGTTCTGACGGGGGAGGTGTCACCCGGTTTGCCAATGGGGAATGGACCACATTTGACACCTCAAATTCTGGCTTACCCAATAATGTGGTGTATTGTCTGGCCGAATCTCACCTGATAAAAAACCAGCCCATGATTCTGGCGGCCACTTATGGCGGCGGGTTGGCGCGGTTTGATGGGCAACAGTGGACGGCATTAAACGTCACCAACTCGGGTCTGCCCAGCAACATTGTCAATCAGTTTATTGAGGTTGCCGGGCCCGACGGCGAGCCGGAACTCTGGGTGGGGACATCCGCCGGGCTCGCCCATTACGCCCACGAAAAATGGACCGTCTATAATGAAGAGAACTCGGGGATTCCCACCAATTTTGTGTATTCGGTTCGTCAAACTCGAACTCCCGATGGCACAACCACCATTTGGGTTGGAACCAGTGGGGCTGGCTTAGGCGCCTTTTCAAATGGAAAATGGACTCGCTATACCACGTCCAATTCACAACTCCCCAATAATGCGGTTCTGTCTCTGGCGGCAACCACTGAACCGGATGGCCGGATGTTTTTATGGGCAGGCACACAGGGCGGAGGCGCCACCCGAATTGACCTGCTCAACCCTTCGGCGGAGTGGTTGATTTTATCTGATAGTTCAGACCCGGTTCGGCTTCCGAGCAATGTCATCCATAAAATCCTGCAAGACCAGCCCCACCGACTCTTCTTGTTTACCAATAAAGGGATTGCCCGGTTGACGTGGCAGGTGAGTACGGCTGAAAATCCGACTGGATATTCGCTCTATACCTACACCACCGAAGATGGCATCCCGGCCAGTCTTTCGACGGCGGTTATGATTGATCGTTCGGGCAGAATCTGGGCTGGGACCAGTTCCGGCGCCGCCTATCTGGATCTCAACCGCGAAATCCAGGACCGATCTCCGAAGCCATTGACGATTGAGCGCTTTACCGCCAACGGTCTTGATCTTCCATTCACTGACTCTGAGCTAACACTCCACCACGATCAAAATAATCTGGCCTTTGAATTTGCCCTTTTGTGCTATTTGCACGAAGACGATGTGCGGTTTCAGGTTCAACTCGAAGGCTATGACTCTGCCCCAACGGGCTGGATCCATGACCGAAAAGTGACCTACACCAACCTGGGCGCCGGCAGGTATACATTTAAGGTCACGGGTCGGGACGTGTTTGGAAACATCACGCCTCCCACGACGCTCAAAATCCTCATTCGACCAGCCCCCTGGCTGACCTGGTGGGCGTTTCTGGGCTATTTTCTTCTGATCGGAGGTACCGGGATTGGGTTATATCAGTGGAGGGTCAGTATCCTGCGCAAACGTCAGGAAGAACGACTCAGAGATCTGCTCCAGCTTCTTGAAAGTACGCGGGTGATTAACTCAAACCTGGACCTGAACACCGTGTTGCAGAGCATTGCTGAGGAAGCAGCCCGCCTGGTCAAAGGTGAACCTGGCGGTATCGGGCTGGTTACCGGCCAGGAAGTTGAGTACCGCCATCTGTGGAATCGAAAGTCCTGGGAAATCACAGCAATTACCATGACGGTGGACGAAGCCTGCTCTGGCCTTGTCGCCCACAAAGCACAACCGTTGATTGTCAATGACCTGTCTGAAATCCCCGAAGAATACCGCTCGAAACTCAGGCTCGACAAATTCAAAGTTTGTGGGTTGTTGGAAGTCCCCATTGTCTCGCGGCTTGGAAAAGTGGTTGGGATTCTCAATATCAGACGGCCCGCTGGTCGCCCACCATTTACTCAGGCTGATGCCCAGTTGATCACTTCGCTGGCCAATCAGGCGGCGGTCGCCATTGAAAATGCGGAACTCTATGGGGTGCTGGAAGAAAAAAATCTGTTCATCAGCGAATCCATGAAAGAGCTTGAAGTGCACTATCGCCGTGAACAGGAGGTCACCCGAACCCTGCAACAACTCAACGTCATGAAAAACAATTTCATGAATGTCACCGCTCATGAAATGAGAACGCCGATCACGGTTCTCAACGGGCTCCTCGAAGCATTGCTGGATAATTTGTTTGGGCCCGTGCCGCCAGAGCAATATAAAAATCTGCAAACCTGCCACCGGATGGTGGATCGTATGGCCAGCACGATTGAAAAAGTGCAGGCCATGCTCAAAATTACCCAGGGTGAGGTTCACCCCCAACCCATCCGAATGAATATTTCAGCCCTGCTTGAGTCAATCCTCACGGAAGTTCGGGAGGCCGTCAAATTCCGGAACCTGAATTTTATGCTGGAGTGCCCCACGTCGCTCGAACTCGAAGCAGATCCCCGGATGATTCGGATTTCCCTCTATAACCTGATCCAGAATGCCATTAAATTCACCCACGATGGTGGCCAGATCCGGATCAAAGCTGGCATTCTGGACGATCAAATCCAGATTGCGGTTGAAGATACAGGCATCGGCCTTGACCCGGAGGTCTTAAAGTCAGTATTTGACTGGTTTTATGCCGGCCCAGATGCTTCAACTCATCGAAGTGGCAAATTTGAGTTTTCAGCCCGTGGCCTCGGCCTGGGACTGGCAATCGTGAAAAGCTATGTTGAAGCCCATCAGGGCAAAGTCTGGGTCGAATCTGACGGGAGCGGTCAGGGGAGTGTGTTTTACCTGTCTTTTCCCCTTCCAGTCATACACGAGACCCAAACTGGTACATTTGAGCGAGTGACAACAACCAACCCAAGAGTGAGTAGTGAGTAGTGCATTTTAGATAGCTAAATTTTTG
>DAOQNB010000058.1:11722-14183 GCA_035335845.1 Acidobacteriota bacterium
ACAACCAACCCAAGAGTGAGTAGTGAGTAGTGCATTTTAGATAGCTAAATTTTTGAAAGAACTGTATTTCCCTGACCCCCGATACCCCGATACCCCATACGTGCCAGGACAAGGGGGTTTAGGCCCGCAGGGTCGTTTGTTCAATAGCCGTGGCGCGAAGCCCACGGTCACGGCCAGGACACGACCCCTTTTGGATAGCTGAATTTTTGAAAGAACTGTATTCCCCTGACCCCAATCCCCTGATCCCTCAAAGGAAGCCTGATGATGAAATTAAACCTGAACCGGTCTTTGGCATTGCTGGTGTGTTTTGCCGGGTTTGGTTTTTTTTTCCTATCCACAGCACAGGTGATTCCCCCCAAAGTCCAGCCAGCCCGAGTGGCACTGGTTCGGGATCAAACCTACCCGGAAACCCGACCCGCCATCCGCTGTTTTAGTGATCGGGACGGTCTGCCGCAAAACAGTGTGATGTGCCTGGAGGTTGATCAACGTGGGTATTTGTGGGCGGGCACCCAGGATGGTGCCGCCTGCTTTAATGGTCGCGCCTGGACAACCCTCAATATGCCCAACCAGACGGCCTCTAATTATGTTCGGGCCATCCTTCCCGCCTCGGATGGCAGTATCTGGTTTGGGACCCTCGGCGGTGGGGTGTCAATTTTCAGAAATGGGAAGTGGCAAACCTTTACCCGCCAAAATAGCCCGCTTCCCAATGATCAAATTCGGTGTCTGGCTGAGCAACCACTTGGAGATGGGAAGTTTATAATCTGGATTGGAACCTATGGCGGCGGGCTGGTTCGATATGACAATGAAACCTGGACTGTTTTTAATCAATCCACTCATCCCGACCTGAATCGGGTGATTGGGTGTTTGCTGCCATCCGTAGCGGAAGATGGTACCCCGGCACTCTGGGTTGGGACCTATGGCGGCGGTATTTTCCGGTTTGAACACCAGAAGTGGACTCAACACACCACCCAGAACTCAAAACTCCAAAGTGATCTGTTTCAAAGTTTGTGCGAAACCATCGAACCTGACGGCACCCGTACGCTGTGGGCCGGTACCTTTGCTGATGGATTGGCCAGATACAACAAAGGCGTGTGGATGCCGATCAACAGTCCAGAGACTCCCTTTGCAGCCAAAGGCATTCCTGAAATTGTTGCCACCACCACGCCAGATGGAAAAACCAACCTCTGGTTTACCACATATGGCGGCGGGATTATCCACTACGATTTCAACCACTGGGCGATTTATGACGCTCAAAATACTGGTCTGCCTGACAATAACCTCGTAGCCCTTGAGATTATGCCAGGCGCCAATGGATCCAATACCATCTGGGTTGGATCAAACGGTGGAGGAATCGCCCGCCTCTTTGATAATGGATGGCGAAGCATCATTGCCACCGGTGTCCCGGCCCTTGCCAATCGGGTCCTGGCAATTTTGGAAACCACCAGTCCATCGGCGCCGCCCCAAATGTGGTTTGGCACCAATGGTTCCGGGCTGGTGCGGTATCAAAATGGATCCTGGTCCGTCTTTGACACCTCAAACTCAACCATTCCAAACAATCGGGTTCTGTGTCTGTTGGAAGCACCCACTCCTGACGGAAAACCTGCAATCTGGGTTGGCACCGACACAGGATTAGCCTGTTTCTCAGCCGGAACCTGGACCAGTTACCTTCCCAAGCTTCAAATTTACTCACTTCTCAAAACGGTTGACCGGGATGGAACATCGGCGCTGTGGGTTGGGACTTCAGGTGATGGCCTGGCACGATTTCAAGACGGAGCGTGGACAATGTACACCACCAAAAATTCGGGGATTTCCGATGACGTGGTGTATTCGCTGGCCGCAACGTACCTTGATGGAAAACCAACTCTCTGGCTGGGCACCAATTCCGGGCTGATTAGCTTTCGTTCAGAGAACTGGACACACTATTCAACCGCCAATTCCAAATTGCCAAACAACCAGATTTTGCACCTCTACACCACCGGGGAGAAGAATGATCCTTCGCAATACTTATGGATTGGAACTCGTAACGGGGGCGCCATTCGGGTCAATCCGACTGACCCGCAGGGACAATGGATGGTTTTTTCCGCCAACTCACAGCCAGCCATCCCCAATAATTCCATTCATCAAATCCAGGTTGACCGTCAGGGTCGGGTCTTTCTGATGACCAATAAAGGAGTGGCCTGCCTGATCCCCCCCGAAGGCGCCATCTCAAATCAGACTGAGTTTACGACCTGTACTTTTTTGGATGAAGACGGCCTTCCCAGCAATGAGTGCACCCAGGGCGCCATCAGAGACAGTCAGGGACGGATTTGGGCGGCAACGGTAAATGGCGTGGCTGTTTTTTCTCCAATTTCTCAGAAGTTTGACCAAACTCCAAAGCCACTCTATATCGAACGAATTATTGTCAATGGTGAGGCCCAGCCGCCCAATGTTACCTACCTGAACCTGCAACACGATCAGAACA
>DAOQNB010000059.1:0-14118 GCA_035335845.1 Acidobacteriota bacterium
GCCAAAATTCCCCTGACCATCAATCAACGGAATGCGCAGGGAAAAATCCTGCACCATGCGCACGATGGAATCATAGACGGCGGAGTCTCCGTGGGGATGGTACTGACCGATGACCGATCCGACGATACGGGCGCTCTTTTTGTACGGCTTGTTGTATGTATTGCTTAACTCGTGCATTGCCCACAGGATACGGCGATGGACCGGTTTGAGGCCGTCGCGGACATCAGGCAGCGCGCGCCCGATGATGACCGACATCGCGTAGTCCAGGTAGCTACGTTTCATCTCGTCTTCGATATTTGCGATGACTAACTTCTGCTCATCCATGCTTGTACTCCAAATGAAAATCAACTGAGGTTAGAAAAACTGAATTTTTGTTGTGCCCTGTTACCAGTCACGGAGGTGGGTTGGTTCAGGTATCCGTCAGAGAATGCAGCCAAATCTCAGGCCAGCCCATCAGTTTTTGAAAGGCAACTGGGAGCGTGCAGGGAGCTGTCTGGCTGGTTGGTCAACAGGGGAGCACAGTGTGAGACGTTGTACCCTGTCTATAACTGAGTAATTGTATCAGGTCTTCAAGCAAATCTCCACACTGAATGCAGGGAAACCACCTAACTTCTTAGGAATGAAGGGTTAAGAGCGGTTTGAAGCGGATTTCTCAAGCGGTTTTTAGAATGGCGGCACTATATCTCAAACCGACAGGTTTTGCAAACGACAAACCCCTTGTCTATGATTGAGTTACATCGTATTTCCGAAGGTGTTTTTTGAGGCTTTCTCCGCGCGATAAACACAATTGCCAAAGTGTCATAATTCAAAGACTGTAAAGGCCGGAAAAGAACGAAAAGAACAGCAAAGACAACAAAGATCTGAATTTAAACCCCGAGCCCTCAGCCCCAAGCCCTCAGCCCAAATCTTATGTCACTACACACCGCTTCAACTTCTCGTCCGCGCATCGGTTTGGCCCTCAGCGGAGGCGCCGTGCGAGGTCTGGCACACATTGGCGTTTTAAAAGTCCTGGCCGAGTTTGGCATCCATCCAGAAATTATTGTCGGCACCAGTGTCGGCAGTTTGATTGGCGCAGCATTTGCAGCAGGAAAAAACTGGCAGGGCATTGCGGAAATGGCCACATCGGTTTTCTGGCCAAACCTCCTCAATAGCAATCTGCTCGAACAGTTTTGCGATTCGCACCTTCCGGCAACCTTTGCCGATCTTGAGCACCCGTTTGCCGCCGTCGTGACGTCAATTGTGGATCACCAGACGGTGGTTATTCGCGAAGGCCGGCTGGCCACAGCGATCAATGCCAGTTGTGCCTTGCCGTATGTCCGTCGTCCGGTGGTGCGGGACGGAAAATTGTTTGAAGATGGCGGTACCACGTGCGTGCTGCCGTCAGAGATATGCCGTCAGTTCGGGGCTGATTTCGTGATTGCGTCCGATGTCTGGGGATATGGCTGGTGTTTGCGCGTGGTTGGACTTGACCCGGTGACGAGCCAGGTTTTTCCGGAACATTATCGGCGGGCGCTTCAGTCCACCGACATTTTGATCCAGCCGCCAATTCCGGTGGTTGGGTATCTGCCCGGTCGTCAGGCCGTTCAGGCCATGGTTTCCGAAGGCGAAACCGCTGCGCGTCAGGCATTGCTGGCTTTACAGGAGAATCAGGTATGAATCGAAAACGCGTTCTGATTTTAGGTGCCGCTGGTCGTGATTTTCATAATTTCAACACTGTTTTTCGCAACCACAACGTGTGTGAAGTGGTTGCCTTCACCGCCACCCAGATTCCAAACATTGATGGTCGAAAATACCCGGCGGAACTGGCTGGGGAATTTTACCCACAAGGCATTCCAATTTTCCCAGAAGAGGATCTCGAACGATTGATAAGCCGCCTCAAGGTTGATGAGGCGGTTTTTTCTTATTCGGACATTGCCCATCAGGATGTCATGCATCTGGCCGCACGTGTGAATGCGGCTGGTGCTGATTTCCGGTTGCTGGGCACCAAAGCCACGATGATCAAGTCCACCAAACCGGTGATTTCGGTGTGTGCGATTCGAACCGGGTGCGGGAAAAGCCCGGCGTCACGGCGGATTGTGCAACTCTTGCTGGATGCCGGTTTGAAGGTGGCAGTGATTCGTCACCCGATGCCATATGGCGACCTGGTCAAACAGCGGGTTCAACGCTTTACCACGCTTGAAGATTTGGCTGCCCATGACTGCACGATTGAAGAAATGGAAGAATATGAACCCCATCTGATCAAAGGTGTGACCGTTTTTGCCGGTGTGGATTATGAAGGGATTATCCGGCGGGCCGAAACCGAAGCGGATGTTATTTTGTGGGACGGAGGCAATAACGACTTCTCATTTTATGTTCCGGATCTGGAAATTGTGATTGCCGACCCCCATCGCCCAGGCCATGAGTTGACATATTTTCCAGGTGAGGTCAATCTGCGGCGTGCGGATGTGATCATTCTCAACAAGATTGATTCTGCAACACCGGAAGGCATTGCGCTGGTTCGTGCCAACATCCGCGAAGTGAATCCGACCGCGATGGTGATTGACGCTGCGATGCCATTGACGGTTGAAAAGCCAGAAGCGATCCGTGGTAAACGGGTTTTGGTGGTCGAAGACGGTCCAACCTTGACGCATGGTTCGATGAAATACGGAGCTGGCGTGCTGGCGGCTGAAAAGTTTGGTGCCCGGGAAATCATTGACCCACGCCCATTTGTGGTTGGCAGTCTGGCTGAGACGTTTCAGCATTATCCTGGGATTGGCCGACTGTTGCCGGCAATGGGCTATGGGGCCGACCAGATGCACGATCTGGCCGACACCATCAACCGAATTGACTGCGATCTGGTGCTGATTGCCACGCCGATCAATCTTTCGCGGGTGATTGACATCAAGCATCCGACCTGCCGAATTGGCTATGAACTCCAGGAAATCGGCTATCCAACCCTGGCGGATGCCTTGAACCCGCTGTTGAAATCAATGGTTCGATAGGGTTCAAGGTTCAGGGTTCTGGAAAACACCAAAGGACCAAAGTGACAAAACGGACAAAAAAGACGAAAATTTGAAGATCCCGAACCCTGAACCCTCAACTCTCAACTCCCCCTATGCCGCAACCACACGTCATTACTACACTTGCTGAAGCTCAGTTACTTGACAAAACCGCCCTCCCCGTACGTCGTGAGCCATCCAGGATTTTGATGTGCCCGCCAGACTACTTTGAAATCAAGGATGTCAAAAACGCCTTTATGCAAGGCAATATTGGAACACTTGATAAAGCTCTGGCGGTGGCACAGTGGGATGTGCTGAAAACGACGTTCGAGCAACTTGGAAAACCGGTTGTCACCATTGAACCAGCCCCAGATTTGGAAGATATGGTCTTTTCTGCCAATCAGGTACTTCCGGGGCTGGATGAAGACGGTACGCCGTATGTGGTGATTTCCCGGATGCGCTATCCGTCGCGGCAACGGGAAATTCCTTTTTATCGCGAGTGGTTTGCTGATCACGGCTATCGCATTCTGGAACTTGAGCAGCCTGGCGTGTGCTTTGAAGGGCAGGGCGATGCCATCTGGCATCCTGGTCGAAAATTGCTCTGGGGTGGGCACGGCCAGCGCACTGATTTTGCTGTCTATCCTGAATTGTCTGAACGACTTGGCATCCCAATTCTTGCCCTGGAACTGAGCACCCCAGAATTTTACCACCTCGATACCTGCTTCTGCGCGCTCGATGAACAAAGTGTTTTAATCTATCCACAGGCTTTCACCAGCGAAGGACTGGCACTGATTCATCGCTTTTTCCCGCTGGTCATCGAAGCCCCATCTGCTGAAGCACATAAAACCTTTGCCTGCAATGCCTTCGCTTTTGATGGCCGGAACGTGGTGATCCAGTGGGGAGCAACCGAAACCGTAGCCGAGCTGCGTCGGGTCGGGTTTCACGTCACCGAAGTGGACACCAGCGAATTCATCAAATCAGGCGGCAGTGTGTTTTGTATGAAGATGGAAGTGTATTGAGAGAATGGGGCTGAAGATTTTCGGGCTGAAGAAGTAGGGCTCAGGGCTGAAGACTTTCGGATTAAAGAAAGAAATTTTAGCTGGTTTTCTTCAACCCAATGTCTTCAGCCCTGAGCCCGATGTCTTCAGCCCAAAAAAATGGGAACCAACCTCTCGTTCTGGTGTCAAAGTACACAAATCCAATCAGGACAATTCTTTAAGAAACAACCGCAGGATGTGTGTCTATCCGTCAAGGCCGTCGTGTGGGTGGGAGAGGTCTGTCTATGCACGTCAAAAAATGGTTGATGCGACTGACCACCATCATGCTGTGCGTGTTGGCAGTGAGTTTTGGGGTCAAATACAGTTGGGACGTGCCGCTTTCGCCTGTGGTTCAGGCTCAAAACCAGGAAGCCAGTGAAAGCGGGGCGTTGATTCTTCTGGATAAAGACCGAAAACCGGTCGGGCAATGTGCGCTCAAACACACGGCTGTGAGCGCTTCGTTGAGTGGCAATATTGGACGGGTGACGGTTGAGCAAACCTTCATCAATCGGCGCTCCAATCGTCTGGAAGCTGTCTATGTTTTCCCGCTTCCGCAGATGGCTGCCGTTGATCGGATGACGATGAAAATTGGAGAGCGCGTGATCGAAGGTGAAATCCTGTCACGCGCAGAAGCCGCCCGGCTTTTCAAACAGGCTCGTAAGAATGGCGAAACAGCAGCACTCCTTGATCAAGAGCGACCAAACGTTTTCACCCAGTCAGTAACGAATATTCCACCTGGTGCAACTGTTGTTATTTCAATCAGTTATGTTGAAACCTTGAAATATGAAGACGGTGAGTATGAGTTTGTTTTTCCAATGACGGTTGGCGAGCGCTACATTTCGGGCTCGTCGCCAACTGATTCAGAACCAAAAGGTTTGGCCGTTACGGTTCCTGATGCGGCTCGTGTCACCCCGCCACTGTCAATTCGTCCGGGTCATGATATTTCCCTCAAGCTTCAAATTGATGCCGGAGTCCCAATTCAATCGGTTGTTTCACCTACGCATCGGGTGCTTGTGGATCAATCAAAAACCATGAGTACCGCCGCGCTCCATCTCAAAACTGAGGCTGAGATTCCAAATAAAGATTTCATTGTGCGGTACAAAGTGGCCGGTCCGGCGGTGTCTCAGGGGGTTCTGGCTCACAACGGACCACTTGGCGGGTATTTCACTTTGATGGTACAGCCACCTTCAGAAATTCGGGAAACCGACCTGACACCCAAGGAACTGGTGTTTGTCCTTGATACTTCAGGGTCAATGAACGGGTTTCCAATTGAAAAAGCCAAGGAAGCCATGGACCACGCGCTCAAAGGTTTGTATCCGCAGGATACTTTTAACCTCATTACTTTTGCCGGAGACACTCACATTTTGTTTCAGGAACCAGTCCCCGCAACGCCCGAAAATTTGACAAAAGCCAGCACGTTTCTCAAGTCCCGGTCTGGCGGCGGCGGAACAGAAATGATGAAAGCGATTCGTGCGGCACTTGAGCCGTCGGATTCGCAAAATCACCTTCGAGTCGTGTGTTTTATGACCGATGGCTATGTCGGAGATGATCTGGAAATCCTCAGTGAAGTCAAAAAACATCCGAATGCCCGTGTGTTTTCATTTGGAATCGGAAGCTCAGTCAATCGGTTTTTACTTGAAGAAATGGCGCGCCTTGGTCGTGGAGAAGTCGAATTTGTAGGACTTGAAGATGATGGCTCGGCGGCAGCACAGCGATTTCACGAGCGGGTCCGGTCGCCGTTGCTGACTGATATTTCAATTGATTGGAATGGGTTACCGGTCAAAGAGGTCTATCCGGCACAGATTCCCGATTTATTTAGCGCAACACCAGTGGTTGTCACCGGGAGATTTGAGCACAGTGCCCGAGGCGAAGTTGTGCTCCGTGGGAAGGTCGCGGGGCGGCCAGTCGAGCAGCGAATCCAGGTGGAATTACCCGCCGCCGAACCCCAGCACGACGAACTCGCAACGTTATGGGCCCGGCAGCAACTCCGAGAGTTGATGCGCGAGAACTATGACGGTTTTCAGCAGGGAACTGTATCGCCTGAGTTAGAAGCCAGAATCACCAGACTTGGTCTGACCTATCGACTGGTGACGCCGTTTACTTCATTTCTGGCGATTGATCGTGGTCTGACTCAACGTGGCAAACTAAAAAAGGAACGGATTCTGGCGGCAGCCCCGGATAAAGGGGACGACGGACCTATCGGTCCTGAAGGGCCGGCGACTGGTTTGGGGGGGTTTGGAGATGGGGATGGGGATTTTGGGGATGGGGCAGCTTCTGGAGCAGTTGCCTCTCCTGTGTTTGCTCCGCCCAGGGAGGCACCAAAAGAAATTGTGAACACCCCTCCACCTGCGAAGATAATTTTTTCTGACCCAAATGTGTTGCCTATGCCCGCGCCCCCACCGCCACCAGGTCGGCAACCTGCCCCACCTTCAGTTGTCAGACGAAGCGAGGGTGTTATGCGAGGGAATGCACTCGCTCGGGTCACACCTGAATACCCGAAAGCTGCTCGTTCAGCACGGGTTGCGGGGGATGTGGTGGTTGAACTTGTGATTGACGAAAAAGGGAATGTCGAAAGCGTGCGTGTTGTTTCCGGCCATGCCTTGCTGCGACAGGCGGCTATCAATGCTGCCCAGCAGTGGAAATTTAAGCCCACGTTGCTCAATAAAGCTCCTGTCAAAGTCACGGGAATCCTGACGTTTCGATTTACCCTTTAGTCGGTCACCCGAGTGGATGACTCGTCAGGCGAGTCATCCACTCAAACGATGTTGACAGTACAATTGAGTCAGCCGAAAGACAGATTACTTTGAGGAGGGAGTACAGGTTAATCCAAGTTTAGAAGCCATCTCTTCATTCAAAACCATAACTGAGGTTGCTCCCAATGCCCACGTCTTAATTGTCGAGTGCAGCGATAGAGTCAGCGCATCATTTAACGGTGGAAGCCATTCTTTCTTGTGACCATTGATAACCAGTATCAGCCGGAATTCACAGGTTGCTAAATCCAGGTCTTTAAATTCTTGAGAGAGTTCTCTTTGAGCAACTTCGTGCCGCCTCAAAATTGAGGCAATCGTCAACACCAACCCATTGGTCAGCTTTTCGCGGATCTCATCAATATATTGAGTGAAATTTGGCTCTGTCTCAGGGCGTGGTGAACTGGACTTTGCTTCAATGACCAATATCAGGGGTGGCTTCGAATCCCTTCGTTGAAGGCGAAGGAATTCAGCCATTTTTACTCCACTTTGAATGTTCTGGTAGGTTGCACTTTTTTCAACCAGGAAGCATTCATTTTCAGGGTATGGACCAAAAATCAACCCCGATTCAGTGATGGTAACCATAGTCATCTCAGCGCGAGTTCCATTTCTTGTTCATACAGATGGATTGACTGGCTGATAATTGGATTATCCGGCATCCCTTCTTTTAAATTTGCATATTTCCAGCTTTCACCATCAGATGAAATCACTGGGATTGGTATATTTTTTTCTAATGCAATCAGAAATAACTTCTTAACCACGAAATAAGAGTGTGTTGCGAGAAAAAATTGAATGCCTCGTTCGGCAAGCATCGCCACAATTTCAAGGAGTTGGGAAATAGCGATTGGGTGAAGGGCTGATTCCAATTCATCAATAAAAATGATTGATTGGGGAGCGAGGTAACGGTTACTGAGCAACGTATCGAGAATTGCGATTTTCTTCACCCCTTCAGCGGTAACACCAATCGGAAATCTCTGATTGCCTTTTTTAAACTGCCACCGGCCTGAAGTTTCTTCTCTTTCCACTCTGCCACCCAGTATGGTCTCCAGGCTTTGCTTCGATTTGGCAAATTCCGTAAAGTTTTTTCCAGGTTTTGAAGACTGGGTGAGTGCCCGAGCAAGATCAAGGTAGGTATCATCAAAGCCAAATGTTTGATCCACATCACGTGATTTTAAAATAATGTGATGAAGGGAAAGCACTTCCTTTGCTGGTAGAAAAATGGAGTTGTTGGCTCGTGGGGGGACATGGTTTTCAAGTGTGGAAATATGTTTGGCAGTGTCTTTCCCGAAAGAATAAGCAAACTCCTTTTGATCAAATTCAAGACGAAACTCTAATTGAGAATCGGCTCCTTTGGTGACCAAATCACCGATTTTCTCAGGTTGAAATGTCCAGTAGAGCTTTCTCCATAAAATTTCTGCTGCTGTTTCTTGAACATCTCCCCGTTTGTATTCTTCAAGAGTACGCATGGCACTGTAAAGTGCTTTCAGCAAGAACGTTTTACCACTTCCATTAACCCCTATCACCAGGTTAATCTGACCGAGATTTGTCCACTCAATTTGGGGAAGCGGACCAAAGTTCTTTAATTTGATTTGGTTGATCATGTAGCTTGCTCCAGATTGATATGGCCTTTGAATTTAAAGCACTACCTGCTGAGAAGTCGCTTGAAGATTAACAGATTTAGATGTTTCTCGTCATTTATGAAAATGCCGTTGCTGCAGCGGAGCTTTGAGTCTGAAGAGATAGATCAGAATCAACCCAGGCCGTATATTTCTATGCAAAATAAAGCGACACCGCGCTTTTGGCCAGTGTGTAGAGCCGGTGCCAGTCAAACTTGCCGGAGCGCACATCGTGCAGACTCTGCCACACTTTTTCGCGTAATTTGGCGCTGTCACGCCGGAAGAGAAAATCACGCGCATAGGGTCGGGCAACTTCCAGGAAGTTAAATTCCGGGTTCATCTGGATGCTGATGCCTTCGAGTGTCATCAGCGCCCGCATAATGAAGGTAAACGCCGTCGGAGTGGTAAATGGGTATTTGTAAATGATTTCGCCGAGTTCGTAAGTCAAATCCTTAAAGCGAACTTCCGAAAGCTTAATGTCAACTTTGCGTTTGAACAGATCCACCACAATCGGACGAAATTCATCGAGGTTGACTTCCGGCGAAAGAAATTCAAGGCTGATCAGATCATTGACGATGCCGTCAAAGTCCCGGTCAAGAATATGAAAAAACGCGCTTACCATCTGGCTTTGGAGCTTTGGCGTAATCCGACCAACCATTCCGAAATCAAAAAATGCCAGCCGACCATCGCGCATCACCAGAATATTGCCCGGATGCGGATCAGCATGGAAAAAGCCATCTTCCAAAAGTTGTTTAAAATAGGCCCGGTGCATAACTTCGTTGACTTGCCGGGCATTGATTCCGGCGGCAGCCAGCGATTTGGCATCGGTGACCCGAATTCCCTGGATAAATTCCATCGTCAGGACCAGGGAAGTTGAATATTCCCAGTAAATAATTGGGACGTGAACTTCAGGCCAGGACGCAAAATTTTTCTTAAACCGCTCAGCATTGCGGCCTTCCATCCGGTAATCCATTTCTTCGTGGATTACTCGTTCAAATTCATCAATCATCCCCAGCCAGTCAGCGCCTTTGAAAAATTGAGGATACCGGAGCAGAAACCGGCCAATCCGGCGCAAAATCACCAGATCCAGGGTAATGAGCGTTTCCAGATGTGGCCGTTGAACTTTGACGACGACTTCTTTGCCATTTTGCAGTCGAGCGCGATAGACCTGGCCCAGGCTGGCGGCGGCAATTGGGTCAGGTTCAAAACGGGCAAAGACCTGTTGTGGTGGGCGGCCTAATTCACGTTCGATGATGGCGTAAGCTTCGCGATTGGGAAATGCCGGGACTCGATTTTGCAATTTGGCCAGTTCATCTACATAAGCCACTGGGAGCAAATCTGCTCGTGTTCCCAGTGCCTGTCCGATTTTGATAAAGGTTGGCCCAAGTTTGATCAGTCGTTCGCGAAGCCGGGCGGCTTGCCGGCGCATTCGCTGTTCTGTGTTTTCATTCTGGTCACGTTTTCGCAGCCAGCCACGCAAATCGCAATACAAATACAACCCAAATCCAGCTAAAACCCAGATCACATACAGGAGTCGGAGCCCATACTCCAGTCGGGACGGCGCCTCTGCTTTAGGCTGGACGGCAGGAAGGGACGCCTGTGGCGCAAGGACCTCGATTTCACGGGTTGAGGGCAAAACAGTTGACATGATGATCGTTCCTTTGAATGCTTGGAGGACTCACCACTATACCAAAAAACAAAAAAAGCACCAAAGCACGACCACGAAAAGGTGCCGACCCTGGTACCTGATGCACGGTGGCAAATGACAAGGTGACAGGGTGACAAAGTGACAACCCGGTGTAAGGGCGACGTTGCTTTGAATCACGCCCTCTTCGAAAACCCTGAACCCTGAACCCTAAAAATATGGCGAAACAATCCAAAAAAAAGACGGAACTGACAATCAAAGACGCGACGACATCGGCGCAACCGCAAAAAACGACGAAATCTTCGGCGACTGGGTTTCAGACCTGGCTGCGGCCATATCAAACAGAGCTTGGGATTGCGCTCGGCCTTCTGGTTTGCATCGGCATCGTCTATGGCAATGTGGTCACGTTTGGGTTTGTTGATTTTGATGACCTTCAATTTGTGACGGCAAACGCCGACATCAAAAAGGGATTTACCCTGGAAACAGTTAAGTGGGCGTTTACCACCACCTATGCTTCAAACTACTGGATGCCCGTGTCGTGGTTTTCACATATTTTGGACTGGTCGTTGTTTGGGGCAAATGCTGGCGGTCATCATTTCACCAACGTGCTCTTTCATGCCGCCAATACCTTGTTGTTATTTGGGTTGCTGAGATATCTCACCGGGCAGGCAGCTTTAAGTGGAGTGGTGGCTTTTTTCTTTGCGGTTCACCCGATGCAGGTTGAACCGGTGGCCTGGGTTGCCGCACGCAAGGATTTGATCTGCACGTTTTTTGGCTTTCTTACTCTCTGGGCTTATGTCTGGTTTGCTCAGCCAAAGCGCAACTGGCTCGCTTATGGGCTGACACTGGTGTGCTTTACGCTCTCGCTGATGGCCAAGCCGTTGGGGATTGTGGTGCCGCCAGTTCTGGTGTTGCTCGATATCTGGCCGCTCAACCGATTGCCCGAACCATTCCGTTTTTCCTGGCCGACCCTTCAATCACACATTCTCCCGCTCATTCTGGAGAAAATTCCATTTGGACTCTTTGCGCTGGTGATTGTGTTTTTCACCAGGGCCAGCGGCAAAGTTTCTGGCGGTTCAGAACTCCAGATTCGAAGACCCTCAACCACATTGATTTGGGATGGATTCAGCGGGTATGTCTACTACATCAAAAAGCTCTTGTTTCCAACCAATCTGGCTATTTTTTATGATGTTCCATTAACTCCATACTGGCTTGGTCTTCTGTGTCTGGCAGTGCTGGTGTGTGTCTCTGGATGGGTGGTGTTATTGAGTCGTCATCAACGGGCAGTTTTGGTCGGCTGGCTCTGGTTTGGGGCCACACTGTTGCCCATGGTTGGGTTCGCCAACCTCAATACGCCTCGTTCTGATCGGTATGCCTACTTTTCATTTATTGGCTTATTTTTAATTGTGGTTTGGGGAGGGCAAGTGTGGTTTCAGTCAAACCAGGCTCATAAAAAAATGCTGCAACTGGGTTTAGGACTTGTCATGCTGGTCTGTATCGGGTTGTCCTGGGCACAAACTCAGGTTTGGAAAAACAACCTGACCTTATTTCAGCACGCCGTTGATTGTGGCGCCAGTAACTTTGTAACTGAGTCTAATTTAGGCGTGGAATACTTGAAAAATAACCAGCTTGTCGAGGCCGAAGCCCACCTCAAGGAAGCCTATCGGCTGGATCCATCTTTTGTGACAACGCTCTCGGCTCTGGGAAGAATCTATGAACAGCGAGGCCAGCACGCTGAAGCCATAAAATATTATGAACAGGCCCTCCGAAAAAAACCTGACATGCCTGATCTGTTGTTTAACTATGGCAATGCGCTGGTCAACCTGAATCGAGGGGATGAGGCGTTGGAATATCTCCAGGAGGTACTCAAGCATGATCCAAAACATGCCAAAACCTATTGTGCGTTGGGAACTTATTACTTCAACAAAAGAATGTACCCCGAAGCGATTCAGCATTACTCGAAGGCGATTGAACTCCAGCCTGATTTTTTTGAAGCCCGTCTTAATCTGGCCAATGTTCTGACTTCAAGCAAGGATCCAAACACTGCCATTGTTCATTTGAACTATGCTCTCGGGCTCCATCCCGAGTCCGCGATTGGATTTCAAATCCTGGGAAACGCGTTAAATGCGGCCAATCGTCCCAAAGATGCAATTGATGCCTATCAAAAATCACTCCACCGCGATCCCAATCAGGCTGACGTTCATTACCGACTGGCTATTTTGCTCAATTCGAACGGAAAACAACCTGATGCGATTGGTCATTTGCAAACCGCGCTGAAGCTCAAACCGGGGTTAACTGATGCCCAAAACCTGCTCAACTCACTTCAGGGAGCAGGAAAGCAGGGCTGAAGAAAGCAGGGCTGAAGAAAGCGGGCTCAGGGTATTGAACCCAGGTTTTTCAACCCCGAGTTTGCGAGTCTTCAGCCCCAAGCCCAAAGTCTTCAGCCCCAAGCCCACCTTCTTCAGCCCCAAGCCCAAAGTCTTCAGCCCTAAGCCCACCTTCTTCAGCCCGACGTCTTCAGCCCCAGGCCCAAAGTCTTCAACCCTGGTTTTCTCAATCCAAAAAAGAAAAAGCCATCGGTTGCCCGATGGCTTTTTCTTTGAAGCAAATTGGTTGCGGGGGCGGGATTTGAACCCGCGACCTTTGGGTTATGCGTACCACTACAGCTTTCGCTGCCTGAAAATCAGTTTGTGGTCTGGACTTTCTCTTCACCCTCGGTTGATACCGTTCGGGTGCCTGCCATCTTTACCAATGTCGAGGAAATCACTGAAAACTGAGAACTTATCAACCACTGAGGGAATTGACGGCATCCACGGGGAAGCACATTCCCAAAGCTTTCGGGCCTCATTGTCTGAATAAATGAACTGGACTCCAGTAATTCCAGGTTCATTGTTTTCAGAAATAAGGTGGCCGGTTGCACCACAGAACCCTGTGATGTGTTCGAGCAACCGTTGTGTACTGGCACGATTGATGTCGGGAAGCTGAATTCCAATCGAGTTGGAATAGTGTACAAACCCGCAATCACTGAGAATTACCGCCAGTCCAATCGGATGAGACAAAAAGCGAACCTTATCGGTAATCGTTTTTTGGTTTGCCCGATGAAACCAGTCGTGGATGACTCTCAGTCGGCCTTCCTGCACAAAAGAGAAGCTTGTTTGAGTTGCTTGCTGATTTTGAAGTATTTGAACCGGCAAGCCAAACAACCGTCTCACTTCGGAAGCTTTCCACTCAGCCAGGTCAGTTTGTGCCAGACTGTGAACCACCGTAAATGTGGCGCGCAGCTTATTCGGAAGATCTGTTCGGCGCGATGTCGCACCAGCCAGGAGCATCCCAATCACAAATGACCGCTTATATGAAACAGTTATCAAATGATCTATGTCCTTCATCAACGTGTCGGACCTCTTCGAACATCAGTGACAGTCTCTACACCTTCCCAAAAATAAATTGCATTTTTGGGCTTGGCTCGGGATTACCCCACCAGTGGCTTCCCCGAATTTGACAGGTCAACATATGTGAGTTACCCCACATACCGCCCAATGCAAGAACATCCCCCCATATCACAGACAATGACGGTGGTTATTGTCTGTAAGTGCCAGCTTTGAATTGATTAGTGATGAAATCAAGGCTGACGGGAAGGGTTTTGCGTCTTGAGCCCAACGAGCTACCAGGCTGCTCCACCCCGCGTCACTGGAAACGTCGGATTGTACAGATAAACGACTGTTTGTCAACGACTAATTTTTCCAAAAGCAAAGAAAATGGGAGCCTGAATTACTCAGGCTCCCATAACCTTAATCAAACATTGAGGTTAAAGGTTTATCGGATCTTGCTCGGAGCGCGGAACTGGCCGAGGCCGCTGCCCAGACCATTTGGCGTTCCAACCAGTACCCAGGTCGCACCGCTCAAGAGTCGGCCTTGAATCCGGTTGTTGGTTGTGTCGCTGACCACCAGGAATTCACCGCCGGTCAGTGACCCAGCCGTGAACACGCTGATGGTGACACCCTCTGGTGCTCGTACTTTGCCCAGCGTTGTGCCGCTTAAGCACAATGCCGTAGCCGTACCAGACGTGCCTCCGGCAAACCGGATGATCCGGTTGTT
>DAOQNB010000060.1:0-3839 GCA_035335845.1 Acidobacteriota bacterium
TTCATTCTCAATTCTCAATTCTCAATTCTTCATTCTCAATTCTTCATTCTTCATTCTCAATTCTTCATTCTTCATTCTCAATTCTTCATTCTTCATTCTTCATTCAACTGTGGTTCATGCGTGTTTATTGCTTACATATTCATCGGCGGGAATGGGTATTTTTTGCCCAGCCAAAATTTGGTAATGACGCTCCACTTCAGTCCATACCGTTGAATCAAAAAGATCGCTTTTGGAAATGGGTTCAAACTGCCTATCAGGAGTCAATGGTACTCGTTCAAACATCGCAACGTCCGCTCTGGGTCTGGATCAGACGGATGTTAGAGCATCTGAAAAAATATATTCACCCGTCAGAATCTTTTCTGAAAGAGTTACTGGCGGCTGACAAAATCGAACTGATTTATCCGGCTGATGTCAGTCAGCGGTTTATTGAGCGAAAATGGCGGTTGTTTTTACAGCGACGGGTACTGGTTCACGACAAAGGTGTCTTACTCAATGTCTTTATTTTGCCATTGACCGCCGCCGCCACAATCATTCCTGGGCCAAATGTGTTTGTTGGATGGAATGGGCTACGACTCTATAACCATATTATGGCGCGGCGTGGTGCCCGGCGGATGTTGGAAAATCAGGTGGTGCTGGCATTTTGTCCGACTGCAGAGTTAAGACGCCAGCCAACCCGAGAGGATCGTTTGACGGAACCCGAGGCGAAAGTTCTTGAATCAGAACACCATCTGGAAGGGTTAGTGACTTACCTGCACCGACTCCGGGTTTTTGATTCAGATTAGAAACCTGATCATTGCACGGTTTTTGGGTTTGGAGCTGTGTGAATCGGTGAGAGATGCGACGCTTGCCCGTTTCCAAACCTTTTGACAAAGGCATATCGCTTCGCTAAACTCGCCCTGGTCATTAAAACAACATCACGCATAACCTCAATTTCAACAATCCATAAAACCCTGCACGTATTGAGGGAACTCACAAAAACAACAAATTGCACGAATCAAAACCCGGCTGTTTTGCCTTTGTGCCCCACATTTCGTCAGACCAATCCGTTTTTCATTCTCGTTTCTCAGCGGTTTCCCGAAGTTGGCGTCGATTCTTCTCTTGAACCTTCCATTTTCGTCTGCGTCCCTTGGCCGCAGGGGGCGTCTATTGCTGTGTCGCTATGTGGCATGGCAGGCGGCATTTTGCAATGAAGCAGTGTGATAAGTGCAAACGAAACTTTCCGGAACATATGGTCTTTTGCCCATTTGACGGAGAGGTATTAGAAGCACAAGCCGTTGATCCGTTGATCAATCGCGTGGTGGACGGCAAATATCGCATCAAAGCCAAAATTGGGGAAGGTGGCATGGGAGCTGTTTACGAAGCTCGCCACGTCATGATGGATAACCCCCTGGCTGTCAAAGTGTTACACGCCACGCTGGTTGCTGATAAAACTGCCGTTGCCCGCTTTCAACGCGAAGCACAGGCTGCAGCCCGCATTAAACATCCCAACGCGGTGACCGTGACTGACTTTGGAATTACCGATGACAATGTCATTTACATTGTCATGGAATTGTTCAAAGGGCAGTCCTTGCGTGAAATCCTCGAAAAAGAAAAGCGTCTGGGCCTGGATCGGGCGGTGGTGATTGCCAAACAGGTGTGTGCTGCTTTAGATGCTGCCCACCGTAGTAGCGTCATCCATCGCGATGTGAAGCCGGACAATATTGTCGTTGAAGAGCGACCTGGACAGGGCGAAGTGGTCAAAGTCCTCGACTTTGGAATTGCCAAATTAAAAGATGCCCCAAATACCGGCGGAAACCTGACTCGCCAGGGCGTCATTATTGGATCTCCGCATTATTTATCACCTGAACAATGTCAGAGTGCTGAGCTGGATGCTCGCTCTGATGTGTATTCATTTGGCGTTGTGCTGTATGAAATGCTCACCGGGCAGGTGCCATTTACGGCTAACACGCCCGTGGCAGTGGCACTCAAACACGCCAATGAAATGCCGCGTTCAATGCGGGTTGATCATCCGGAAATCCCTGAAATTATTGATAAAGTTGTCCTTCGGGCACTCAGTAAAGAACCAGAGCGCCGCCAGCAATCCGCCGTCCAACTGGCTGAAGAGCTTGAGCAGGCAGTCCGAACTTACCAAAATCAAAGTAAGGGCGCCGCGACCCAGGTTCAGGGTTCAGGCTCCTCGCCGCTGGCAACCAAACCACTGGATTTGCTCCCCTCACAAGAGTTGATTGAAACAGCCGCCAAAAGCGCTGGCGGAGCAGATCGAAAACCGCCATCTGAACCACTGACAGCACGCCCGGTTGTGGCCTCGATCAAACCGACTCCGGCGGCACTGCCCCAACTGACCCAACCCGCTCAACCACCACCAAAAACGACTCCCAAACCGACGACGGCACCTGTTCCTGACCGGTCCGCCACCACCACCGCTGCTCAGCGCAAAATTTCATCCAGCCCCACCGGCCCACGGCAAAAGGCGGAAGATGTCAGTATTTCCCCCAATCGAACTGGCGCCAATGTCCCGGTTTCAAGGGCTGAATCTGTCCAGACACCGGCCTATCGTTCATCCTATGCTGAAACTGCCGATAGCACGAGCAGTGATGAAAAACGCCAGCAAATGATGATTATTGGGATTGGGGTTGCAATTGTGATTGTCTTTATATTGATTTTGCTCTTCGTCGCCCTGTCCTGAAGGGCAAAATAGTAAAACCCCCTGTCATTCTGTCATTTTTCCTCTTCCTCAGAGTTCACAACTTTGTTGAGCCGGGTTTTCATGGCTTCAAATGCCTGACTGGGATGGTATGTGTCTTTGGGAGGGAGCTTGATAAACATTCGTTCCAGTTGAAATGCCGTTTTGCGGATATTTGTGGGTGGGTGGCTACCGAGCCAGAACTGAACAAATTTTGCTTTTCCATAGCCCTTTCCATAGGCTTCTTTTTGATAGCGTTCCGCCCGTGCCAGTATCGTGATCAAGGCTTGCGGATTATACCCGGCGCGAAAGAGAGTGGCGACGGCACACTGGTCAGCTTTGAGTTCATCCATCCGGCTGATACCACTCAACCGTTCCATAAATACTGCCACCGGCATCTTTTCATACTTTTCAGCCAGGCGGGTGAGGACCAGATTCAGTTGTTCGCGAGAGGTGATTTTGGTGGTGCCAGTCATCCAGAACAACTGACGGCTCAGTGTTTTCGGAATATGTTTCAGCACGTCGTGCCCCATCTCATGCGCCAGGACTCCGGCCAGTTCGTCTTCGCGTTCCATCATTTTTAGAAATCCGACCGAAATATAGATTTTGCCATCTCCCTGACAAAATGCGTCCGGTAATTCGTCTGTCAGCACCCGTACCTGAAATCGCCGGTTTGGTTCAGGGCAAAAACTGGCCAGATAATTGGCCAGTTCGTCCAAATAGGCGGAAACCTGGGGATCTTCAAGCTCAGTTCCTTCAGGCGTCAGGTAGTCAACCAGCCAGTGTTCGGCATCACCTTTGAAGATATTGTGACCTCGACCCGGTTTGGGTAACAGCCGGGTTTTGGTGTTGGCTGGTGGCGTTGGCGGTTGCCAGGCTGGAAAGGGTATTTCTGGTTGAGATGGCTCGGGGAACTGGCACCCCCAACCGGGGATCAACCCCAATACCAGAAGCACAGCACTCAGAACAACTTTGGTAAGAAGTTTCATAAAATCACCCGCCTGAAGAGTTGGGGCTGAAGAATATCGCGCTGAAAACCTCGGGCTCAGGGCTTGGGGCTGAAGATTCGCAAGCTCAGGGCTGAAGAAAGCTGGGAAAACCAATTCTTCAACCCGATGTCTTCAACCCAATTTCTTCAGCCCGATGTCTTCAGCCC
>DAOQNB010000060.1:3939-13901 GCA_035335845.1 Acidobacteriota bacterium
AATTCTTCAACCCGATGTCTTCAACCCAATTTCTTCAGCCCGATGTCTTCAGCCCAATTTCTTCAGCCCGATGTCTTCAGCCCCCAGCTCTGAGCCCTGGTTTTCTCGGCCCTGATTTCCATTCCCATAAAAACCCGCTGGTGTTGGCCAGTTGAGAGATCACAAACAGCAAAGAAAAGTGACAGGCTGAAAAGAACGGGTATTGTCGAAACGGATAAAAAAGCAAATCCCAGTAAAATGAAAAAGGTTCAACCGCCAACTGGTGCTGGCTTCGTCTGGCTCGGGCATGGTGAAAGGCATAGGCCCCACGGCCATAGGTAAAGTGCTGTTTCCAAAAGGTTTTGAACGTAAGTTCGTGCGAATGTGTTATGTGCGCGTGCGGAAGATAGATCATCGGATAGGCTAATGCGTTCCATCGAGAGCACAAATCACGGTCTTCGCCTGCCGGTTTGGAAAACGAGTCTGCGTCAAACCCACCCAGTGTGTGAAACGCCTCAATCGCCAGCGCCAGGTTGTTGGAGGTAAAAAATCGGTTTTTCCCAGGTTTCAAATTATAGTACTCGTACAGATAATCAATTAACAACTGGCTGGCGGTTGAATAGGGATTGTCGCATAACTGATTGATGGTATGTCCCCCAACCATTGCCTTTGGTGTTTGACAAAGCTGCCTGGCTATGTGTTGCAGCCATTCTGGAGTTGGCTCACAGTCATCATCAACAAACGCCAGAAACTCGCCGGTTGCGTGTCTGGCACCAGTGTTGCGGGCACTGGCTGGACCCTGATTGGCTTGATGGATTAATCGCACCTGAAAATTGAGCGCCGAGTCTCGAATGATGGTGTCCAGCGATTCATCTCCGCCATCATTGACAATGATGATTTCTACCCGGTCAGAGGGGTACTGGAGCTGCTTTAACGCGCGAAGGCACTTTGCCAGCCTGATCGGGCGAGCGTAGGTTGGGATGATAATGGAAAAAAAGGGAACAGACTGATCCATGCAAGTTGAAAGGGGGGTGGTTTTTCTCTCGCTCAAAAGTTTTGAGAAAGCAACGGGTGATCAATGGTGCAGCCTGGGAGATAACCCCGTCAGTTGTTCATAGAGTCGCAGTGATCGTTCGATATAACCCTGCTCCGTAAACTCCTGGAGGGCTTTCTTGCGCCCTTGAGATCCAAAGTGTTGGGCCAGAGAAGGCTGAGTCAGCAATTGCAACAAAGCATCTGCCAGTGCCTCTGGATTGTCAGGCGGAACCAGCAGCCCGGTTTCCCCACCAACCACAATTTCCAACAGCCCACCACACCGGCTGGCCACCACCGCCCGGCCTTCCATCATTGCCTCCATCGCGACCAGTCCCAGCGGTTCGGGCCAGCGTGACGGAACCACCTGAATCCAGGTCTGGGCCAATCGCTGGCTGGTCGCCGGCTGCAACTGGTGGCCATGAAACTCAACGGCTGCCGAAAGTCCGAGTGTGGCGGTTAATTCTTCCAGGTGTCTGCGTTCTGGGCCGTCTCCGATCAGTATCAGCCGGGCTTGTGGGAGCGTTTGCTGCACTCTGGCAAAAGCCAAAATCAGGACATCCGCCCCTTTTTCCGGAACCAAGCGGCCTGCAAAGCCAATGGTTGGAATGGGCGACCAGACAGGCGGGGATGAGGTTTTGAGAACCCCCAATCTGACTGGTTCCTGAGCCTTGATCCCCCCGCGATAGAGTTCTTCTCGAATCATTTGACTGATTGGAATGATGGTTTGAAATACTGATTGCCAGCGCCTGAAGAGTTTTAACTGTACCATCAACAGTACCCAGTCAAGTCGGGAAAGGCAGCCATTGTGATAACAATTGGATCCGGCTTGAGACTGGCAAGAATTGCCGCAAGGGAGCATTTTCGTGCCGGTTGGGCAAACTGCCCGGTACCAGTGGGCTCGATACAGTGCCGGAATATTGCGCAAGAGCGGTAAAATCAAGGGTGAAAGCTGAGTCAGAAAAAGGTTGACATCAACCACATCCGGCTGAAATTCCCAGAGGACCTGTCTGAGTTTCCAGTACGCCCAGGGGTTGGCGGTTTGGAGCAGGATTCGACTTTGAGAGAGGCTTCCCAAACATTCATAATCGGCATGGCTGGCAGCACCCAGTGGACGTGCTGAACTGGCCAGCCACCGGGCATCGTGACCACGTTGGCGGAGGCCATCGCGCAAGCCAGCGACGGCAATCTCAGCACCGCCGGTTAAGGTGGCATAGTCGGAAAGCAGCAGGATTTTCATACTGGGTGCGGCAAATACCCATGTTTTCGAGTCCAGTCTACTGTGAGATGGACGGATTCTTCGAGTGATATCACCGGAGCATACTTGAGCCGTTGCTGAGCTTTGGCAATTGAAATCAAGTAATCCGAAAAGAACAAGTTATATCGGTGACCAAAAGGGAGTTCAATCCCAGTAACTGAAAAGCAGCGGTCAGCACATTGTTGGAAGAGCCAGAAGGGAAGCGCTGGTGAGTGTTTCTGTGGTATGGAGACCCCTAATTCACCTGCCAGATGACCCACAAACTCACTCAACATCACCGATTTCGGGCCGGCCAGAGCAAATAGTTCACCTTCAATCCCTGGAACAATTCCACAGCGAATGATGCCCTGGGCAATGTCGGTTCCATAAGTCAATTGAACCCGATTCGATCCGTTTCCCACATACCCAAACCGTCCAGATGCAATCGCTTTCATGAGCCCAAGCCAGTTGGTGCCGTGCGGGCCAATGATACTGCCAATCCGGGCAATCACCACAGGTAATTTCCCCAGGCGATGAATCCCAAGCACGACCTGTTCGCCCTGCCATTTGGTTCTTCGATAGCCAGTATTGGGGGCAACTGGTGTTTGCTCATCCAGCGGAGGCGTGAAATTTGAGCCATGTACACCCAGTGTACTGACATAAACCAGTCGCCTGACGCTGGCCTGGGCTGCGGCTTGAGCCAGATTTCGAGTTCCTTCCACATTAACCTGCCACAAGTCGCTTGCAGTTCTGTTTTGGCGACTGGTGAGCGCTGCCAGGTGGTAGATGAGTTGACATCCATCAATTGCCGCCTGCAGGGAATCCAGATTGGTCAGAGTACCGGTGACACACTGCACGCCCAGTGCTTGCAACCAGGCGGAATCCGTTGATGGTCGGACCAGTGCCCGTACCTGATGACCTTCCTGAACAAGTTGCTCGGTCACATACCTGCCGACAAACCCGGTGGCACCGGTAACCAGAATCTTCATAGCCTTATTCCAAACCGTGATGATGACACAATGACAAGGTGACAGCGTGACAGGAAATTAATTCATGGCTGATTTCTTCAACCCGTTTTCTTCAGCCCCCAGCCCTGGTTTCTTTAGCTCCCAGCCCGTTTTCTTCAGCCCTGGTTTTTTCAGCCCGATAACACCATTTCCTCCGGGATGATCAGTGGTCGGTCGCAGGACTGGATTGGGGTTCGATTCACAAATTCCGGGTCAAGGAGTTCAGTCAGTACCCGTCCATCATAATCATTCGGAATTGGTTGTCCCATCAGATACAGCAATGTTGGGGCAATATCGAGTGTGGTGGCATTGATGAGACTGGCCTGATGGTTGATGTGTTTTCCGGTCGCAATCAGAAATCCATCAGTGGTGTGCTGGCTTTTTCGCAGGTCAAAGTGTTCATCGGAAAGGATTCCAAACCTGGGGTGATGCACTGATGTGATATAGGCATCGTCCGCCCACTGGACAACCAGATCCGGCAGGTTGAATAAAAATGGGCCGGTCATCAGTTTTGAGACCTGAATGACGTCGCGAACCGCACTCCGCCCGGTATCAGGGTTGGTCAATTGCTTGAGATCTGAGATCAAGGCTGTGCAGACCTGATCATATTCAGCACCAGGTTGAACCGTCCCAAAAGGTTCACGACCGTGCAGATTGATACTGATAAATCCTTCAAAGTGGTCGCTGGGCATAAAAAACGCCTTGCTTTGGCGCCAGTCAATCCGACTACTGAATTGTCCAAAATAGGCCCGGTCGTGAACTGCCTCCGGTACCAGATGTTCATTGATCCATTCGCGCGCAACATTGGGAATCAGATTTCGAATGGACGCCGTCAATTTCAGAAGTTGACCCGTGGTTGAGGTCGGTGCGGCTGGATGCTCAGCCCGGACCTGATAGCCGAGTTTTTCCAGAATGTCTGGCATAAAGTGATTGCCAGAATAATTGGTTGCAATGCCATGGACTGAAACCAGAATCAGTGTGACATCAGCCGACCGCTGTTGAAACAACTCGGCCAGTGCCCGATCCAGGCGGGTATAGCTTGCTGGTAACGGATCATCTAGCTTGGCCGCCCATTCGGCATCATGTGCCCAATGTGAGGTGTCGTGGTGATGGTAAAACTGGTGTCCGGCATAGTGGGATTCACTAAAAACGGTAAAGAATAAATCCCAATTTTCCTGTTTGAGCAGATAAGCTATGGCTTGTGTTCGCTGTTCGATTCCGCTCCGAAGCAGATCGTAGATGTGACGCTCAGTTTTGACAGTTCGGGGGGAAACAACTTCTTTGGCGTGTCGGTAGGTGCCAAATTTCGCCACCAGGTCCTCAATCAATTCTTTCGGAAGCGAACTTTGCTCAATCAACGGGTAATGTTCACCCCAGGCGGCCACCTGAACCCCATCAATATTGGCCAGCGGATAGGTTTTGGGGACATCAAAAATTGCCACCCGTTTCCCCACGCCACGCAGCAGCCACCAGAATGGATAGTGCCGAATCGAAGAGGGGCTCCGCCGGACAAACTCAGTTGTCCCCCGCTTGAGTTGCATAAAGTTGAAAAAACCATGTTTGGCTGGCACCACGCCGGTTGTGCAGGAAACCCAGGGCATATCCGGAAATAATCCGTGGGCTGAAACCAGCGGCGACCAGACACCGGTTTTCATCAACGAGCTTAAAAACGGCAATTTTCCTTCACGAGCCCAAAGCTGTACAAGCACCGGATCACAGGAATCAAGACCTACCACAATGACTTGATGGTTTTGGCTGGAGGTTTCTTTGATTTGAGAAGATTGCATGACCAGAATCGCTCACATTTTGTAAAAAATGAAGTATCGTATGCAGTTCTTTGTGTGGGTGTTGTAACTGGTTTGAACCAAAGGAATCAAGGCTGGCGTTTGAAAATAGCTTTGAGTTGGACTGGTGAGAAAGAGAACTTGCGTTGAAATCTCATTTTGTGACATTCTTGAATGTACTTTGGAAAAACCACCATACCACAAAGTACCACACACACTTTCTTCCCCAACCATTCTCTGATGGTCATCATAACGCACATTCAGGCGTTGGGGGGCGTTGTGTGCGATGCTTCTGTGGGTTCGTGTGTTTTCAGACACTGATGAGAGTTGAGAAAGAACAATTTCCGTCATGAAAAATGTTGTTGTTATTGGAATGCAGTGGGGCGATGAAGGCAAAGGGAAGATTGTTGATTTGCTGGCGCCACACTTTGACATCGTTACCCGGTATCAGGGCGGCCACAACGCCGGCCACACCCTCATTATCAATGGACGCAAACATGTGCTCCATTTGGTGCCGTCAGGGATTATGCACGACGGCAAAATGTGTGTGATTGGCAATGGTCTGGTGATTGATCCGGCTGAATTGATGAAAGAAATCACTGAACTTGAATCCCATGGGATTGAGGTCCGCGACCGGTTGCTGATTAGCAATCGTGCCCATTTGATTTTGCCGTATCATCGAGCCCTCGAACGGTTAAGTGAAGAAACCCGTGGTGCCCAAAAAGTGGGGACCACACTCCGTGGAATTGGGCCAAGTTACGAGGATAAATATGGCCGCCGGGGAATCCGGGCCGGAGATGTGCTCTACCCGGAAATTTTCAAAGACAAGCTCGAATCCAACGTTGCCGAAGCCAATCAGGTGCTGGCCGCCCGAAGTGCTTCTAAAGCGGAACCAGTTGCTGTCAGTCCAGAATTGATTGACCAGACCTGTGAAATGGCCCCGTTGGTGACCGATACGGCCATGTATTTGACAAAGGCAATTCTGGCTGGGAAAACCGTCCTGTTTGAAGGCGCCCAGGGAACGATGCTGGATATTGACCACGGAACCTATCCATTTGTGACGTCTTCAAATGGAACTTCGGGCGGTGCCACCGTGGGAACGGGCGTTCCTCCGACCATGATCACCGGGGTTTTGGGCATTATGAAAGCCTATACCACTCGTGTTGGTGGCGGGCCATTTCCAACTGAACTCCATGACGGCGTTGGTGAACACATCCGGGAGCGCGGCCACGAATACGGCGCCTCGACTGGCCGTCCACGCCGATGTGGCTGGTTTGACTCGGTTGTATCGCGCTATGCCGTTCTGATCAATGGACTTTCATCTATCGCCATGACCAAGCTGGATGTGCTCGATACGCTGCCAGAACTCAAAATCTGTATTGGCTATCGTCATAACGGCACGGTTTTGACCGATATTCCGCACGATGCCACCATTCTGGAAGCGGTTGAGCCAGTATATGAAACCTTCCCTGGCTGGCAGGCTTCAACGGCGGGCATTACCACCTATGCGGATCTGCCGGAAAAAGCGCGGGCCTATGTTGACCGGTTGACTGAGCTGGTTGGGTGCGAAATTGGTTTGATTTCGACTGGACCTGACCGCAACGAAACCATCATTCGGGAAGATTCGGCGCTGGCTTCGTGGCTCAAAGATTAGGAGTTTGGTGACTGGTGACTGGTCGTTGGGGGGACTTCGGAATCAATATTTTCAAAGCCCTAAACACCAGCCACCAGTCACCCAATTTTCGAGAGGGACGTGGATATGAGCAGCAAACCTTCCAAACCGCTGGTAACTGAACGCAGTTGTCCAAAATGTGAAGCCCGCATCACGTTTCCGGATGACGTCAAAACGGTTTTATGCCCCAAGTGTCGCCAATCACTTCGAGTTTTTCGCGAAGATGGCAAACTTCACCTGCGTGAACCAGATCGCAAGGATGATTTGGCTCAGGTCCAGAGCGAGCTTGACCAGATTGATTTGGAAATGACGGTATTGCTTGAAAAAGTAACCCAGATGGAACGGTCCAGTTTTGCCCTGGCTGGGTTTTCAATCGTTCCATTTGGGGTTGTGCTCTATGCCCTGAGAGAAGCCCTCCACCCAAAAGGCGACTGGACATTTTTTGCAATTGCACTGGCAGTCTTTCTGGGATGCCTTGGTGGCGCCTATTGGGTGGCATTTAACCCGCCAGCGAACCGCAAGATTATGAAGCTGATGGAAGATCGCATTACCCTTCGCCGGCGAATGGAAGCGATGTAAATCCGAATGAAGAATTGAGAATGAAGAATGAAGAATGAAGAATGAAGAATTGAGAATGAAGAATGAAGAATGAAGAATGAAGAATGTGCTTGGTTCTTAGTGCTTAGGAATCAATACTTTTCAAGAACCAAGAACCAAGCACCAAGAACCAAACACCAAGAACTAAGAACCAAGAACCAAGCACCAAGAACCAAGCACCAAGAACCAAGAACCAGAAACATTCTTCATTCTTCATTCAAAAAAACCTGCCTTGACCATTCAACCAACACCCTCTGAGCCTCAATCATTGAAACCTACTTCTTCGCATCATCTGGTTGGAATTTTGTGGACGTTGATCGCCTGTTTCTTATTTGGTTCAGCGGGAACAGTTGTTCGACTTGGGGTTGCGGCCGGTGCGCACACGCTGACGGTGATGGTGGTTCAAACGCTGTTTGCCACTGCGATTGCCTGGACCATTGCTGGCCAAATCCCGCGATTGACCCGTGATATAGCCTGGAGAATGTTTCTTTTAGCGTTGGCTGCTGGAACCAGCGGCTGGTGTATGCTCGAAGGCTATGCCCGGCTCGGTGTTGCGCCGGTGGCGATTATACTGGCCTTATATCCGGCGATTGTTGGATTGTATGTCTGGATTTTGGACAAAAAGCGACCAGCCGGAATGTGGTTTGTCAGCCTCGGAACCGCTTTTGTTGGTGTGCTTTTAGCGATGATTGGCCAGCAGCAAGCAGCAGGGCACTGGTGGGAATATTTATTTCCAATCGTTTGCGCCTTTACGCTGGCCGCCAATGACCTGCTGGTTCAACGGGTGGTTGTGAATACGCCACCCAGTATCGCTATTGGCTGGATCAACCTCTTTACTGCCATCACGACATTTGTACTCTCTCCACAACTTATTTTGAGCCATATTACCGGACTTCCCAGTCTTGCAACCGGGTTGGGGCTTGGGGTGATGTTATTTCTGGCATTGCAGTTAAAATTCACAGCTATTGCCCAAATTGGCCCACGGATTGTGTCGCTTTTGGCGACGTCTCAGCCAATTCTGGCCTTGATTGTGGCTGCCCTGGTGCTCAATGAATGGCTCTCGGCGCGTCAGATGGTCGGCGTTGTGCTGGTTGTGGTGGCGTTGATTTTGGTAACCCAGTTGAAGGAAGAGCCCGTGACCAGGGCGACAGAATAACAATTTGACAAATGAACTGAAAATCATCTGGTCAGTTGCCACCTTGTCAGCATGTCACTGGGCAATGTCAAAGAGTTGAGCTTCAAGCGGCAGGTTATATTCCAGAAGCTGAATCTGGTCTTCCTGGATCAGCGCGCCCTGACGAAAGCGTTGTTCAAGAAATGGTGTCATTACGCCATTTGCAAGCTGATATGCTTCATATCGAGTTGTGATCGTCGTGCGAAAATCCTCAACTGCACAGCACAACAATGTTTCGCTATCAAAGACAAATCGCACTTCCTCAACCGGTAAATCCACCCAAACCACAGCGCGCCCATCAATCACTGTGGTTTCCGGTGGCAGGTATTGGTGTTCATTGGCGTGGGCCAGAAAGTTTCGCGGATACAATCGAACACTGCGTTTGACCGGTTCCACATCACAGGTATGCAAGGGGTCTGTCGTTTGTCGTCGGTTTGCTTCCAGGTCTGATTGGCTGGCAAAAGTGGCACATTCACCGGCAAGGCCGTTGATGACAACCACGGAGATATGATCTGAGAAGTGTTCTTCAAGTCGGATCCGGCCACCAACGGCGCGGTAAGTAAAGAGATTGGAAATAAGTGGTTCTGGGTTTTCCGCAGAGTGTGTATGTCGGCAAGAGTGGATTTTGATACTGGTGACGCCACGCAAGGCATCGTGACCACCCAGGGCGGCAATACATTGTTCAATAAAGACTTCAGGGTTTTGGGTCCAGCTATTCATAAAATATAACTTGGGTCGAGAGGAATGGAATTGAGGTGATCAGACACCGGAATGTGGACTGGCACACGGCAACTATTGGAAACAAGAGGGCTGGTGCCGGAAAGGGCAACTTACGACAAACACGGTCAGGGCAGGAAAACCTGCCACAGAGTTCCCAAAAAAGCCATCATTTCCGGAAGAGTCAGTTGACGAAGTCAATATAGACATTTTATTTATTTCAAACATTCAAATGTCTAAATGTATCAATTATAGAAAATATGCCACAACGATTTCTGGTTACTAAAGAATTTGGTGCTTTGCTGGGAATCCTTTCTCACCCCTGTCGCTTGCAAATCGTTGAAGAATTGCAAGATCGCGAATATGACGTCAATACCCTTCAGGCATTGCTCAATATCAGTCATTCCGGAGTTTCCCAGCATCTGACGTTGCTGCGGGCCCACCGGGTGGTGATTGAACGTCGAGAAGGCCGTCACGTCTATTATCGACTCCGACGTCCAGAACTGGCTACCTGGTTACTTGATGGATTGCGTTTTCTGGAAGATGAACGCGAAGTGGCCGAACAAATTGGGTCTGCGGTTGAATCAGTCCGCCGTCTCTGGACGATCACCAGGAACGAAGAACTCAAGCCGAATGAAGAATGAAGCATGTGCCTGGTGCTTAGTGCTTAGTGCTTAGTGCTTAGTGCTTAGCGCCTGGTGCTTGGTGCTTTGGAACCAATACCTTCCAAGAACCAAGAACCAAGAACCAAGAACCAAGAACC